>CAZLEC010000131.1:0-9572 GCA_964558245.1 uncultured Burkholderiales bacterium
GAGAGCGGGTGACGGGAATCGAACCCGCATCACCAGCTTGGAAGGCTGGTGCTCTAGCCATTGAGCTACACCCGCGAACGGGAGGGAACGGTACCCGCGCGCCAGGGCGATACGTCCAAACCGACCGCCGTTGCGAACGAAGGGTGATCGGGAGGTCCCTTCTCGCATGCCGCGCGTACCGAAGAGCATCTTGGCTGCAACCACTCGGGCCGCGGGCACCGGGTTGGGGGTGCCGGCCGCGCTCGGGCTGCTCTTGCCGATGGAAGCGGGTGTCCCGATACCCGTGCCGGCGGATCTCGTGATGTTGCTGGTCGGGGAGCGGGTGGCCGACGGTCGCTTCCCGTTGTGGGCGGCCGTGATCGCGCTCGAGGTGGTCGCGCTCGTCGGCACCGCGACGTTGTTCCTGATCGCACGCGGGCCCGGTCACGCGGTCCTGACGCGCCTCGGCGCGCGGATCGGCCTCACGCCCGAGCGCCTCGACCGCGCGAGCGCGACGGTCGAGCGTCGTGGACGTTCGGCGCTGGTGATCGGTCGAGCAACGCCGGGTGTACGCACCGTCACCGTGATCGCGGCGGGCGCCTCGGGACTGAACGCGCGGCGCGCCATTCCGGCGCTCGCGATCGGCGCGAGCGTGTTCCTGCAGTTGCATCTCCTGCTCGGATACTTCCTCGGTCCTGCTGCGCGCGACGCGCTCGACGGCGCGCGTGGCCCGGCCATCGCGTTGTTCTTGGTGCTCGTGCTCGTGGCCGCAGTGTTCTGGATCGCTCGCCGCGGCCGACGAGCGGGTGCGAGCGCGTTCGCTGAGGCGGCGTGCCCCCTCTGCCTCGCACTCGGTTTGGTGTCGGAGCGCGTGCCCACCCTCGTGCCGATCAGTGCCGGTGACGTCACTCATCGGCACGAGAGTGCAACTCGTGAGTCGGGGAGGGGGGATTTGAACCCCCGACCTTGACGACCCAAACGTCATGCGCTGCCGGACTGCGCTACTCCCCGGGGAACGGAAGCCTACCGCCGGCCTCTCCCGCCCGCGATGGCGGCCAGCGATTCCCTCGAGGTCTCGGCGAATGCGACCGCGCCCATCGCCTCCGACGCCTCCATCGCGCACTCGAGGAGCGCGCACGCGCGTTCCCGGTTGCCGCGTAGCGCCTCGAGTCGTCCGAGGTGATGTGCCACCGGCCCCCAGTAGGCGCCGCCTCCGCCGAAGCAGTTGAGCACGACGTGTCGCTCCCGGTACGGCTCGAGGAGGCGTATCAAGGTCGGAGCGTGCTCGAGGTCGCCGAGCGTCGCCGCGGTGTCGGCGAGCACCGCGATCGCCAACATCCAATTCGAGTCGGCGGGAAGCTCGAAGTCGCGCGCGGCCAGCTGTTGGTACGCGGCGCGCGCTCCGGGGAGGTCTCCCGACTTCGAGCAGCACAACGCGAGCACCGCGCGGTACGTAGGTATGTGCGGGTTCTCGTCGGCGGCGACGCGCAGGAGGTCGAGCATCTCCCCGGACCGACCCTGGAAGAGCCGGATGTCGACGAGATTGACGCCGAGCGCGGCGACGGCCTCGGGATGTTCGGCGGGCGCCTGGTACGCGAGCGCTTCGAACGCGAGCGATTCGGCATCGTCGAAGTGGCCGTCGATGATGGTGATGAGCGCGCGCCAGCTCGTCGTCGCCCACGACCAGTACGGGTGCGCGAGTTGATCCGCGAGCTCGCGCGCGCTCTTGATCGCTTCGTCCACTCCTGCGCGATCGCCGAGCTCGAGCAGATCCTCGACGAGTCCGAGCAGCGCCGCGAGCCGGCGCTCCGACGCCACCTCGCGCGCTGGGAGCGCGAGTGACTCGCGGCCGTCGGCAACTCGCGCCACCGTGCCGGCTGGGCCCATGAGCGTGATGCGAAGGGCCTGGAGGGCGACGGCGAGCCCGTCGGGATTGTTCCAACGCCGGGCTTCGCGCAGGCACCGTTGCGCGAGGGCGTCGCGTTCTTCCTTCGCGTCGGTGAGCACCAGCGCGAGTGCGAGCTCGCCGAGCACCGGAACGATCAGGTCGACGTCTTCATCGTCGAGGCCGTCCAGCGCGGCGCGCAGCAGTGCGGCTCGTTCGGCGTCGGCGAGATCGACGGCGACGCCGCGGCCGCCTCCGCCCACGAGTGCCAAGGTCGCTTGCGCGGCCGCCCGTCCGCGCCGGTGGTAACGCGCGAACGCGAGTGCCTTTTCGAGCGCGGACCGGCTGCCGACCGGTTGCCCCAACGCGCGCTGCGCGCGTCCGAGCCCGACGAGGGCTTCGCACCGGGCGTCGACATCGGCCGCGAGGTCGGCCCCGGTGGCGAACTGGTCGCGTGCGGCCGACCATGCGGCTTGGGTCAACGCCGCGCGACCGGCGTCGAGGAGTGCCCGTACGGCATCGGGCGCCGCGCCGGGCCCGGCCTGGAGATAGTGGCGCGCGATGAGTCCCGGGTCGCCGCCGTACGCGGTGAGCGCGTCGGCGAAGCGACGGTGCAGGCGCCCCCGACGAGTCCCGCTGATCGTCGTCAGCACCGCGTCGCGAACGAGTGCGTGAGCGAAGGTGAATCGCTCCGGGCTCTGCTCCGTGAGGAGGCGTTGACGCGAGAGCTCTTCGATGACGTCGAGAAGCCGGTCCGCATCGAGCGAGGAGCACCGCTCGAGTGTCGCGAGCTCGAATTCCTCGCCCGCAACTGCCGCGAGTGAGAGCGTCGACGCGAGATCTGGTTCGAGCGACTCGAGCCGGCGGGCTACGAGCTGGGCGACCGCGTCGGGGACGGCGACCGAATCGAACGGCCGGCGCGTCGCCTGCGCGGCGAGCACGAGTTGCGTCACGTAGAACGGGTTGCCGGTTGTTCGCGCCTCGAGCTGGGTTGCGACCGTGTGCACGTCGTCGGCCAGCTTCACGCCGGCGAGCTCGAGCACCTCCACGAGGTTCTCGGCGGTCAAACCACCGAGCCCGAGCGTGGTGGTCGGAAGCATGCGGTGGATGTCGGCGAGTGCGGCGGCAACCGGAGCGCCGGCGTCGCGAACGGTGATTGCGAGGAGGCAGGGTCGTTCGGCGAGGGGGTGCACGAGGTGCCGGAGGAGCGCCAGCGCGTCTTCTTCTGCGAACTGGAGATCGTCGAGCACGATCAGGAGCGGTCCGGAGGTAACCGTCTCGAGCGCGATCCGCACCGCCCGGAACAGCCGGGCCCGCGCGTTCTCGTCGGACACGCGCGCCGAGTCGGGGTCGGGCTCGATCAGCTCGGGCAGCAACGACGCGAGGTTGGCCGCGACCGAGCCGAGATCGTCGATCACCGAGGGCCGCGCGACCACGAGTTGTTTCAGGAGGTCGCCGAACGGTTGATACGGCAACCCGACGTCGGCGAGACACGCACCCCACAGCACAGGACAATCGTCGTTGTCCACGACGCGCGCGATCTCAGCCGCGAGGCGGGTCTTGCCGATACCCGCTTCGCCCACGATCACGACCGCGCGAGCATCGCCGTCGCGCACGGCGTTCCAGTCGACGTCGAGTCGCGCCAGCTCGGCTCGGCGTCCGACGAACGGCAGGGTCTCGGATCGCGTCGCCGGCCGAGTTGGGTTCGCAGCTCGGACATGGGCGCGGGGTGCGTTGCCCAACAGCGCGAGGTAGGCCGCTTCGGTCTCCTCCGACGGCCGCACTCCGAGCTCCTCGTCGAGGAGGCGCCGGCAACGTTCGTAGGCACTGAGCGCCTCGCCGCGCGTCCCCATCGCCTCGTAGGCGGCCATGAGCGCGCGTGTCGCCACTTCGTCGAACGGATCGGTGGCGATCGCCTCTTCGGCGCATGCGATCGAACGCGCGAACGCGCCGGAGTCGCGCGCGGAGTCGGCGCCGGCGTGGAGCGCCCGCAGGAGGTGACCGCGCACGCGGTCCTGCCATCGTCTCGTCCACGCGGCCGAGGAATCCGGGAAGAACGGACTGCGCAGTCGCTCGAGCGCCTGTTCGGCGAGCGCGCCGGCCTGTTCCCAGTCGTGCTCGAGCAACGACCGCTCGGCCGCGGTCGTGTCGGCGAACGCCCGTTCGACGTCCACGTCGACCTCGCCCGGCAGATGGAGCTCCACGGAGCCGGCTCGGGACGTCAAACACGCCGGCGGGGCCCCGGCGGCCACGAGCAATGCCCGAGCCCGCGACACCACCTGGCGGGCCGGGCCCTCCCAGCGCGGCGGCCGGTCGCCGGGCCACAGCAGGTCGGCGAGCTCCTCCCGCGGGAGCGGGCTCGGACGCTCGAGGACCAGACGGGCGACCGTGAGCGCCGGTTGGTACCCGCGCGCGCTCACGGTTGGGCCTTCCGAGCCGAATACGAACCGGCCGAGAAAGTCGAAGCGCATCACGCGCCTCGCCGGTGGCGTGGACCGCTCCCCGTCATCCGCGCGACCCTACGGCTCCGAACCGTTGAAGACAGCCGACCACCGCTGGGTAGAGTGGAGCCCGCCGGCGAAGGAGGACCCGCATGCATGCTGCACTCGCCGAGATCCTGGCGCTCGACATCGAGTCGGGCCTGCCCATCATCCTGATTCTCGTGCTCGTCCTGTTCGGGGGCTCCCAGCTGCCCAAGCTCGCTCGCGGGCTCGGTTCGGCGCAGCGAGAGTTCAAGAAGGGGTTGGAGGAGGGCGCCGACGAGAAGCCGGCGTCCAAGCCCGACGCGAAGACCGACTGACCGCTTCACCACTGCGGGAGCGCCGTCGGGTCGCGGCTCGCGCAGGTCGCGTGCCAGTCTGACGCGGTGAGCTTCTCCCGGCTGTTCTCGCCGCTCGCGCTCGGACCGGTTGCCGCGCGCAACCGGATCGTCTGCGGCGCGCACTTCACGATGTACACCGAGCCCAGCCGGACCTACGGCGAGCCCGGTTTCTACGGCGAGCGATATGGCCGCTACCTCGCGGAGTACGCGCGGGGCGGCGTGGGAACGGTGATCGCCGGCCAGGCGCAGGTGCACCCGACGACGGCGTACCAGATGCACAACAACGCCGCGGTCTGGGATCCGGCGTGCGTTCCGCACCTGATCCGGGTGAGCGAGCAGATCAAAGAGCACGGCGCGCTCGCGTTCTTGCAACTCGCGCACAACGGAGGCGTCAATCACGCCACCTGGTCGCGTTTGCCGGTGTGGTCGGCCTCCGGCATCGCGAACCACATGGAGGCCTCGAAGCCGATCGAGCGCGACGAGATCCGCGAGGTCGTCGAGCACTTCGGGCGCAGCGCCGGGCACGCGGCCGCGGCGGGCTTCGACGGCATCGAGGTTCACGCCGCTCACGGCTACCTCATCCATGAGTTCCTTTCACCGGAACACAACCGTCGCACCGATGAGTATGGCGGTTCCCTCGACAACCGCGTCCGCTTCGCGGTCGAGGTGCTCGAATCGGTCCGCGCCTCGGTCGGTGCTCACGTCGCGGTCGGCGTGAGGCTCGTCGGCGACGAGGAGACGCGTGGCGGACACGGCCTCGGCCCCGACGAATGTGCCGAGATCGCGTCGTACCTGGCCCGGGGCGGCCTCGTCGACTTCGTGAACGTCAGCGTGGGGACGTCGGGCATCGGGATGGTCCGTCCGCTGTACGCCCCGCACCTCCTCGGCGTGCGCGCCACCGCGATCGTGAAGAAGTCGATCCCCGACGTGCCGGTGTTCGCCGTGCACCGCATTCTCACCCCTGCCGAAGCCGACGGGATCGTCGAGCGGGGTGACGCCGACGCGGTCACGCTCGTGCGCGCGCTGATCGCCGATCCCGACTGGGTGAACAAGGCGCGCGACGGTCGGTCCGAGGAGATTCGCGCGTGTACGGGTTGCAATCAGGGGTGTTACGGCAACCTGACGCAGGGCTATCCGATCACGTGTGTGACGAATCCGAGTGTCGGACGGGAGGCGACACTCGGGAGTGGCACGCTCACGCGCGCCGCGACGCGCAAGCGGGTCGTGGTCGTGGGCGGCGGCCCCGCGGGGCTCGAGGCCGCCTGGGTCGCGGCCGCGCGCGGTCATGACGTGACGCTCCTGGAGCGCGACGAAGCACTGGGCGGCAAGATCCGGCTCGCCGCGATGCTGCCCGAACGCGGCGAGCTGTCGGCGTTCGCCGACTGGCGCGCGGCCGAGTGCGCGCGTCGCGGCGTCGACGTGCGCTGCGGTGTCGATGCCGACATCGCGACGGTGGTCGCACTCGCGCCCGACGCCGTCATCGTCGCGACGGGTGGGCACGCCACCGTGTCGACGCCGTCGAAGTCGCATCCGATGCCGATCGCGGGCGCCGACCAACCGTGGGTCCTGGACCACGAGCGCGCGCTGCTCGATGCCGACTCGCTCGGGCCGCGGGTGGTCATCCTCGACGCGATCGGCCACATCGAAGCGATCGGCATCGGCCACTATCTCGCGGAGCGTGGCCGGGAGGTCACGGTTGTCACTCCGATGCACTCACCGCTCCTCCTCGACGCCGAGACCATGCAGAAGGCGCTCCCGCGCGCGGTGCGTGCCGGCGTTCGCTGGCGGCCGAACACGGCCGTCGTCGCGATCGGTGACCACGACGTGACCGTCGCCGACGTGATGTCGTACGCGCTCGAGACGCTGCCGGCCGACCACATGGTCATCCGCACGCACGGGATCGCGAACGACGCGCTCTACCACGAGCTCGTCGGCGCGGTTCCGGAAGTGGTGCGGGTCGGCGATGCCGTCGTCCCGAGACTCGCCGACCGCGCGATCTTCGACGGCCACCAAGCCGCCCGCGCCCTCTAACGCTTCATCAGATGAAGCGTTCGAGCACGCATACGGTGCTCAACGACTCCATCAGATGGTGCACTTCGCGACGTTGTAGTGATCAGGTATCTGGTTGGGCGGCGTTGCGGGCGGCGGTCCACTCGGGCGGGGGGCGATCCGCGGCTTTCGGCCCGGCCTCGAGCGGGAGCTCGTGCACGAGGTCGTCGGCGGTGAAGCCACGGTCGTCGCGGTGCCACGTTCGCTCGACGCGCCAGGTGCCGACGTGCTCGATGGTCGCGCCGTGCACTTGGTACGTCTGACCGGAGATGCCGCCCGCCTCCGGCGACGCGAGGAAGCAGCCGAACTCCGCGACGTGCACCGGATCGCGGGGATCGAAAGCAGGCTCGTCGCCACCCGACTCGTCGATCGTGCGAGCCATGCGCCAGCCGATCCTCGCGAGCCGCGTGTTCGCGCCGGGCATGATCGCGTTGACCGTGACGCCGTAGGGCGCCATCTCCGTCGCGACCGCCTCCGTGAAGGCGTTGATGCCTGCTTTCGCGGCGACGTAGTTCGACTGGCCGGCGCCTCCGTAGAGGAGCAGGCCGGTTGCGGTGTTGATCAAGCGTCCGTACACGGAGCTGTACTGCTTGGCCTGCTCTCGCCAGTGCCGGCACGCCGGACGCGAGACGGCGAACGTACCGCGCAGGTGCACGCGGATGACGTCGTCCCACTCGTCGTCGGCGAGGTTGAACACCATGCGCGGACGACCGAAACCCGCGTTGTTGACGACGATGTCGAGGCGCTCCCACGTGTCGAGCGCGAGCGACACCAGCGCGTCGCCGGCGTTCGTGTCTCCGATGTCACCCCGGTCTGCGATCGCCTCGCCGCCCGCGGCCACGATCTCGGCAACGACTTCGGCCGCAGGATCTTCGTCGGTCGAGCGGCCGTCGGTCGCGACTCCCGCGTCGTTCACCACGACCCGGGCTCCGTACGCGGCCAAACGCAACGCGTACGCACGGCCGATGCCACGACCGGCGCCGGTGACGACGGCGACTCGCTCGCTGAGGTCGATCACGCCGAGATCCTAGGGAAGTTGCCGGGCAACGAGCCGGGGCGGGGAACCGTCTCGATACACTGCCTCCTCCTTATGCAGAGCACGGTCGAATCGGTCGAGGGCAACAAGGTCAAGCTCCACATCACGGTTCCGGCCGATGAGTTCGAGCGCGCGATCGACGCGGCCTTCCGCAAGTTGGCACGAGAGGTGCGGGTCCCGGGCTTCCGTCCGGGCAAGGCGCCGCGCCGCCTGTTGGAAGCGCGTCTCGGCACCGAAGCCGCGCGCGAGCAGGCGCTGCGCGACTCGCTTCCCGAGTACTACGTCGGTGCGGTCACCGAGCACGACGTCGACGTGATCGCCGCGCCGGAGATCGAGGTCACTGCCGGTCAAGACGAAGGCGACGTCGAGTTCGATGCCGTCGTCGAAGTGCGCCCGCAGGTGCACCTCACGGGCTACGACGAGATACGTGTCGAGTTGCCGATCGAGCCGGTCGCCGAGAAGGACGTCGACGATCAAGTCGATCGGCTGCGTGATCGCTTCGCGGACCTCACCGACTCCGATCTTCCGCTGATCGACGACGCGTACGCGACCGTCGACATCGCGGGTTCGATCGACGGGAAGGAAGTCGAAGGTCTGACCGTCACCGACTTCCTCTATCGCGTCGGCTCCGACATGGTGGTGCCCGAGCTCGACCAGCAACTGCGGGGCACGCGTCCCGGAGCGATCCTCGAATTCGCCGCGGAGTTGCCCGAGCGGTTCGGCGATCGCGCGGGCGAGACCGCGACCTTCCGCGTGATCGTGAAGGAAGCGAAGCACAAGGTGCTGCCCGAGGTCACCGACGAATGGGTCGACGAAGCGAGCGAGTTCGACACCGTCAGCCAACTGCGCGACGACCTCCGTCGCCGGCTCGAGACCGTGCAACGATTGCAAGCGCGCATGGCGACGCGCGACAAAGTGCTGGAAGCGGTCGCCGACCTCGTGCCCATCCCCGCGCCCGACGCGCTCGTCGACAGCGAGACCCGGCGCCGGATCGAAGATCTCGCACACCGTCTCTCGCACCAGAACGCAACGGTGGAGGACTACCTCGCCGCCATCGACCAGGAGCCCGAAGCCTTCATCGACAGCGTGCGCGAGGGCTCGGCGCGAGCGGTGCTCGCCGACCTGGCCCTCCGTGCCGTCGTGACGCAAGAGGAGATCTCGGTCACGCAA
The DNA here is from genome assembly GCA_964558245.1 of uncultured Burkholderiales bacterium. GTDB lineage: Bacteria > Actinomycetota > Acidimicrobiia > IMCC26256 > PALSA-610 > JBBQER01. The sequence goes on from CAZLEC010000131.1 coordinate 8,941, forward strand.
GAGGAGATCGAGGCAGAGCTGGTGCGCCTCGCGGAGCAGCTCGAGCAGAAGGTCGAAAAGGTGCGTCGCGACCTCGAACGGAGAGGTGCGCTGGAGACGGTACGCTCTGACCTTGCGCGAGGGAAGGCGCTCGAATTCCTCATCGATCACGCAACTGTGGTCGACGAGGAGGGAAACGTGATCGATCTCACGCTTCCCGAGAGCCCGCCCTCCGGCGAGACGGCCAGTGAAGACGCAGCGAACGAAGCAACAGCGAGTCAAGACGCAAACGAGTCGAGTGCCGATGAGTCCACCGAGGACGAGTCCACCAAGGAAAGGGCCTGAGGCGTGAGCGAGCCGATGCGCAGCCAGTACGTTCCGATGCCGCGATTCATTCAGGACACGCCGCGCGGGCGCATGGAGTGGGATCCCTACTCGCGTCTCGCGAACGATCGCATCATCTTCTTGGGCACGCCCGTAGACGACACCGTCGCGAACTTGATCATCGCCCAGCTGCTGATCCTCGAGTCGGAAGATCCCGACAAAGACGTGGTGATGTACGTCAACTCGCCGGGTGGTGAGATCACCGGTCTGTTCGCGATCTACGACACGATGCAGTACATCAAGCCCGACGTGCAGACGATCTGCATCGG
>CAZLEC010000132.1:0-9563 GCA_964558245.1 uncultured Burkholderiales bacterium
ACGGCGTGGTCGTGCACCGGTTCCCGGTGGAAGGCGCGAAGCCGAGCCGCTCGCGCGCTCGCATCGAAGCGCGTATCCAGTCGGGGGCATCCGTGCCGATGTCCGAGCAGCTCGCGTGGCTCGACGGCCTGTTCCGGGTCCCGCGGCTCTTCCACCATCTCGTCGTGAGCTCCGACCGGTACGACGCGGTGATCCTGTCGCCCTACTTGTTCTGGACGACCGTGACCGGCGCGACCGTCGTACCCGAGCGCACGATCGTGATGCCGTGCCTGCACGACGAGCCCTACGCCCGGCTCGAGGTGCTCGAGCCGGTGCTGTCGGATGTCGCCCGCTTGTGGTTCCTGTCGGAGCCCGAGCACGAGCTCGCGCACGACTGTGCCTCGTTGCCCGAGCACGTCGTGACCGGCGCCGGCGTGAACGTGCCCACGAGCTATGACCCCGAAGGCTTCTGCACGCGGCACGGGCTGACGCGACCGTTCGTCTTGTTCGCGGGCCGGCGCGAGCGCGGCAAGGGCTGGGACTGGCTCCTCGCCGCGTTCCACTTCGCGATCCGCCAGTACGCGCTGCCGTTCGATCTCGTCACCATCGGCGTGAGCCCGGCCGACACCCCGGCGGATCTCTCGGGCCGCGTGCACGACCTCGGCTACCTCGACGAAGCCGAAGTCGCCGATGCGTTCGCCGCCGCCACTGCCTACGTGCAACCGAGCACCAACGAGAGCTTCTCGCGAACGATCATGGAGTCGTGGCTGGCCGGCACCCCTGTGCTCGCCGCGGCCGGCAGTGAAGTCCTCCGCTGGCACTGTGACCGCTCGGGCGGCGGGCTCACCTTCGCCGACGAGTTCGAGCTCGCGCAGTGCCTCTCGTTCCTCGCGGCGGCTCCGCACGAGGCGGCCGGCCTCGCGAAGGCCGGGCGCGAGTACGTGCTCGCCAACTACCAGTGGAGCGTCGTGCTCGACGCGATGGAAGCGAGCGTGCAGGGGTTGATGTGCGCGTCCTCGTAATCGGCTCGTATCCGCCGCCCGCGCACGGCGAAGCCAATCGCACGGTCGCGACCGTGCATCGGTTGGGCGCCCAGGGCGACGACGTGGAGGTCCTCTCGCGGCGAGGCTCCGCGGCCCAACTCCGCGGTCAGATCTCCGGGCCGATCGGCGCGCTGCTCGTGTGGTGGCACGGTCGCCGCTACGACGCCGTCGTCGTGCAGATCGAGAGCGGTGCGCCCCTACGGGTCTCGCACGGGCGACGCGCCCGCGTCGATCGGCTGGTCGACTGCGTGAGTTGGGGACTCGCGTTGCGAGCGGTGCGCTCGGTCACGATGGTCGTTCCCGACACCGACGTCGTGCCACGGTCGGTCGGTGGCCGGAGCGGCCGGTTCCTGTGGACCGCCGCCGATCATCTGCTGGTCTCGAACGAACGCGGTCGGCGCCGGCTCGTCGACGAGGGCGGCGCGCCCGAGGCGCGCATCGAGTTGCCCGCCGTCGCGGCGACGCCGAGCCGCACCGCCGACGACGGCTGGGCCGACGTGAGCGACGCGGCCGCGGTCATGGAGCGCGTTCAACGGCGCGCCGCCGAAGACCGCCGCGCCGCCCGCCGCGGCACCCTCGACGCCGGCGTGTAAGGCGCAGATCCGCAGGAGAGCGATGCGTCTGTGAGCCACACGTCGTGTGGTCCACAGACGCATCGGCAGGTCAGCGGCCCGGACAGTCGAGCGACGCGGGTAACCGCGACCTACGGCGTGGTGGTGCGCGTCAGCTCCACGACGAGCATGAACAGCGCCATCGCGCCGGCCGAGCATCCCACCAGCGCCGCGTTCACCGTGGCGCGCAGCCGTGCCGCGGGCACCAGGAAGATCGGGAACGCGTCGAGGCAGTAGCGGGGCACGCTCCCACCGACTCCGGATCCCAACGCGAGCACCATGATCCCGCCGGCATAGATGGTCAGCGGAACGGGCAACCGGCTCTGGATCATCCACACGACGAGCGCGACACCGACGATCCCGGCGATCGTCGACGCGACGAGGTCGACGCGTGCGGTCGGATGATGCAGCGCGGTGAAGCCGTTCGACCACCACGTCCGGCCGAAGTCGAACCTCCGGCCCCAGCCTCTTCGCTCAGCCGTGAACCACGCGCCCGGACTCCCGAGCGCGATCCACAAGTACCCGAGGTAGCCCGCGAAGCCGAGTGGCGGACCGAGCGCCGCGATCCACGGCACCCAACCGGGTCGTCGGCGGTGGGCCTCGTACGCCGCCCACGCGATGCAGAGCGCCAGCACGACACCGTCGGGCCGGGAGAGGCTCGCGAGCGCGCCGAACACGAACGCGGCCCACCACACCTCGTGGCGGAGCGCGAGCAGGCACGCGGCCGCCGCGAGCAGCAGGAGACCGTCGCTGTACACCATGCTCAGGACGAAGCTCGCGGGCCAGAAGGCGAGCAGCGTGACCGCGATCGTCGCCCGGCGGTCGCCCACGACCTCCCGGAACAACATCCAGATCACGCAGAACGCCGCGAGTGCGGAAGCGTTGGCCACGGCGATGCCGCTCGTGCGCACCGACAGGCGGGTTGCGATGTGCACGGCCCGGGTCGCGAGCGGCAGGAGTGGGAAGAACGCGGCGGTCGCGTCGAATCCGCCGCCCGGCGAGTGCAACTGCGGGTACCCCGATCTCGCGATCAGCAGATAGTGCGCCGCATCCCAATCGTTGAAGAACGACGGTCGGCGGTATCCCGGCTTCAGGATCGGTGCGACATAGAGCGTCAGGAACACGACGAATCGCGACGCCGCGTAAGACGCGGCCGCGGGCCACGACGCCGCGACCCGACGGAGGCGGGACCCTCGATCGGTCGTCGGCCAGACGGATGCGTAACGCGACGCGGGTCGTGTTCCCCCCTCGCCCTGGCACGACACGCGAGCGACGCTAGCCGTGCCCGCTCCGGCCCGGGCGGGCTTCAGCGAAGTCGCGGGACGCTCAGGCCGGACCTCGCCGCGGGCTCGATCACTTCTTCGAAGACGCGCCGGGCCAGGACCGCGTGACTGTGGCCGGCGGCATACCGGCGGCCTGCCGCGGCCAGCTCGCCCCGCCGGGCGCGGTCGGCGAGCAGATCGGCGAGCGTCGTCGCGAGCTCGTCGGCCGACACGGCCGCGCCGACGCTGACCACGCCGTCGTCGGGGAGGTCGCGACCCGCGCCGATCCGCGTGACGATCGGCACCACCCCCGCCGCGAGACAGTCGGCGATCGTCCCCGAACACTCGCCGTTCGCGGTTCTCCGCAACTGCACCGCGACCGCGGCGCGATCGAGCCAGGATGCGTATTCCGCGTCGGTGACCGCGCCCGTGAAGGTCACGTGCTCCGAGACCCCGAGCGCCGTTGCCAGCTCCGTGAGTTGCTGCCGGTCGGAGTCGGCGCACGGACCGACGAGTACCAGCGATGCGCCGGGGCAACGCTCGAGGACGGCCGGGAGTGCGGCGATCGGCAGCGCGTTCTGCTTGATGTCGTTCACGATGCCGAAGCTCGCGATGATCGGCGCGCGGGCCGCCGCCGGCGCCGCGTTCTCCACCACGTCGCGTCCGGCGAACGGCAGCACGCAAATGCGATCGGCGTACTCGACGTCGACGTCGAGGCGCAGGCGGCCGGCCGCGAAGTCGGACATGACGACGACACGATCCGCGAGCGCGACCACTTCCGCGGCCATGAGCACCCCCGTTCGCTCCGCCGCGTCGGACGCGAGCCGCTCGGCGCTCGCAATCGCGAGCGGCAGCGAGCCGTACATCGACTGCAGTCACGCCGCGAAGCCACCGGGCACCGCTCCGGTGACGTCGCCGCTCAGCGCGTAGAGATCCGTGAGCCGAACCTCGTGCGCGAGCACGATCCCCGACCGGCGGCGCAACTGCGCGAGGGCGCCGCCGTGGAACTCACTGTTGCCCAGGCAGTAGATGACACAGTCGTACCCGCCGCGTGCCCGCTCGTTGGCGACGAGGAACTCGGGCGCGAGCACCTCGACACCCTCGGGAGCGCGCGGCAGGCCGAGCGCGGGATCCACGTGACGCCGACCGTCGGCGAACGCGTGCAGGTCGCAGTACTCACGCAGCTCCGTGAGCAGGCGGAAGCTGAAGTCGGCAACCCCGCTGGCGGCCGGCGGGAGCGGCGTCACCACCGCGACCAGCGGGCGCCGCCGCGCCGCCGGCCGGGGCCGCGCGAGCAATCGTTCGTACGACTCCGCGACCCGGTCGGCCACGCCGTCCCACGACGGCTGCTCACGACGCGCCTGTTGGTCGAGCAACGCGCGCGTCGCGTCGTCGGTGAGCGCGCGCTCGATCGCGGCCGCGATCGCGTCGTCGCTCGCGGGGTCGAACGTCGCCTCCGGAACCAGCAGCTCCCGCACCGACGACGTACCCGAGCCGATCGTCCGCGCCCCGCACGCGAGCGCCTCGGCCACCGGGAGCCCGTAGCCCTCGTAGAGCGACGGGAACACGAACAGGTCGGTCGACTGGTAGAGCAGCTGCAACACCGCGTCGGAAACGAACCCGGGCAGGAGCAGCCGCGATTCGATGCCGGCCTCCCGCGCCAGGTGCACCACGTGATTGCGCGTCGGCTCGTTCATGCCGCAGACCATGATGAGCTGCCACGCGTTGCGGACCGACTCGGGCAAGAGCGCCCACGAGCGGAACAGCGCGTGAAAGTTCTTCCGGTCGTCCATGCCCGCGGTGTACAGCACGAAACGGGCCTCGAGGCCGGGCACCGCGGCCCGCGCCGCGACGAGCGCATCGGCCGCGGCCACGGGTCGGGCGTAGCCCGCCGACGCGGCGGCGCCGACAACGACGATCCGCTCCTCGGCGATGTGCAGCCGCTCGACCGCGTCACTCGCGGTCGCGTCGGAGAGCGCGAGCACCGTGTCGGCGGCCCGGACCAGCTCGAGGCGCGTCCGGTACCGCCGGCGGAGGCCCGGATCCGCGAGGTACCGCTCGGCGAACACCTCGGGGATCAGGTCGTACAGGGTCACCACGAGGCGCAGGCCCCGGCTCACCGCGGCTGCGGGCCACATCCGGCCGATCGGGACGTCGAGCTCGATCGGCGACATCAGGTGCAGCACGCGCGCCGCGGAGAAGTCACCCCGGTCGCTGTACGCGAGCCGGCCGCTCGCGACGAGCGGCTCGATCGAGCCCGGCGGGAGCAGATCCGGGTTGAGCACGAAGCTGTGAACGAGCGGGCGGTGCCCACTCCACAGCGCGGCCGCGAGCTCGGCGGTGTAGCGGGCGACCCCGCGGTCGCGGTAACTCTCGCTCTGCGTCGCCTGGACGTCGACGACGACGGGTCCGGGCGCGTCGGGCGCGCTCACGAACGAGCGCGCAGCTCGTCCTGCATCTGCTCCATCTGCGCGCTGAGCGCCGCCAGTCGCTGTCCGAGCACGGCGACGGCCTCGGCTTCGGCGTCGAACCGGTCGGTCAACAAGCGCGTGAGCTCGGAGAGCTCGCGCACGACATCCTCTTGCCGCACGTAGTGCGTCATCAACGCGTCGTCGAGCGCTCGTACTGCCTTGGGGCGGACGGTGCTCTTCACTCGCTGGAACACGGACATCAGGCCTCCGTCGCGCTCAGGCGTTCAGGAACCGCTGCCTTCGACGCGTTCCGCGACCGGCGCGCCGAAGCGAACCGCGAGCGGCAACGAGACCATGCCCGCCGTGCGCGCCGGGTTCATCACCGAGAACTGGTACTGCTGATCGCGCCAGTCGTAGACGGTTCCCTCGTCGGTGGTCTGGATCGCGAGGGTGACGAGATACGTCCCGTCGAGCAAGGGGATGTGCTCGAAGTCGAACGTGACCTCGCCGTCGCCGTCGGCCACGGGCACCGGAACGTCGATGAGCTTGGTGTTCGCGCCGAAGATGTTGTTGCCCTCTTGGTCGTGGATCGCGATCCCGAACAGGAGATCGTCGGTGGGCTCGTAGGCGTGATACGACACGTGGATCGACATCGCTTCGTCGGGAAGCAGCCATTGGCGGCCGACGAGCGCGCCCGGGTGCTCGATGACGACGTTGGTGATCTTCACCCGGTGGTTCGCGGAGGCCGCCATCGTGTGGCCGTGCGACGCGTCCTCCGCCGGCGCAACGGCTGCGGCCGCATCGGCCGCCTCGACCGCCTCCATCGTCGGGTCGGCGAGCCCGGAGTGCTGCAGCGACTCGCGGAACGTCCGGATCGCCTCACCCGGAGGCGCGTCGGCCACGAGCACGCCGTGGTCGAGCACGAGCCCGCGCTCGCACACCCTGCGCAGGAGATCCGCGGCGTGGGTCACGAACAGGATCGTGCGGCCTTCGTGCTGGAACTCGGCGACGCGCTCGATGCACTTGCGCTGGAACGCCTCGTCGCCGACTGCCAGCACCTCGTCGACGAGGAGGATGTCGGGGTCGACGTTGACCGCGACGGCGAACCCGAGCCGCACGTACATGCCCGACGAGTAGTGCCGCACCTGCATGTCGATGAACTTGTCGAGCTCCGAGAACGCGACGATCTCGTCGAAGACGCCGTTGATGTCGCGCTTCGAGAGGCCGAGGATCGACGCGTTCATGTACACGTTCTCGCGGCCGGTGAGCTCGGGGTGGAACCCGGCGCCGAGCTCGAGGAGCGCGGCGAGGCGGCCGCGGGTGACGATCTCGCCCTCGTTCGGCTGCAGGATTCCGGCGACGCACTTCAGGAGCGTCGACTTGCCCGATCCGTTGTGGCCGAGGATGCCGACCGTGGTGCCCGTCTCGATGTCGAGGTCGATGTCGTCGAGCGCGATGAAGTCTTCGAACGGGATGCGTCCGAAGTTGATCATCTTCTCCTTCAACGACGTGTAGTGCTCGTGAAAGAGGCGGAAGTGCTTGGAGACGTGGCGGATCTCGATCGCCGGCGCCATGGCTAGAGCTCCTCGGCGAAGTTCGCTTCGCTGCGACCGAACACGGCGATCGCGATCGCCAACACGATGATGCCGATGGCGAACGAATAGCCGAGGTACGAGAGGAAGGTGATCATGTGCCAGTGCGGAAGGATCCCGTTGGCCTTCGGGCCCGTGGCCGCGGTGACGGTCACCCTCGGATTGTCGAGCTTGTTGTAGATCGCCCGTTGGAAAATGAGCACGATCGGGGTAACCGGATTGAGCAGGTACGCGTACTTGAACCAACCGCCGGGCCGGCGGTCAATGGTCATGAACCCGTACACGATCGGGGTCACCCAGAACCACGCGAGCAGCGCGAGCTCCAGGAAGTGCTGAGTGTCGCGGAGGTACACGTTGGTCGCGCTGAGCAGGATTCCGAGCGCGCCCGCAAGGAGCAGAAAGGCAACCAGCGCGATCGGCAACAGCGCGATGTACGACCAGTCGACCGGCCGCCAGATGATCAGCAACACGGCGAAGAGCACCAGGCTCTGCAGGAAGAGGTGCACCAGCATGCTGGCAACCGCCGCCAGCGGCAGGATCTCGCGCGGGAACGAAACCTTCTTCACCAGCCCGGCATTACCCACGACCGATCCGCAGGCACCGCCGAGGGCCGTGGAGAAGAAGTTCCACACGAGCAGGCCGGAGAGTAGGTAGATCGGGAACGCCGGAACGCCCGAGCCGAGGATCTTCACGAACGCGATGTAGAAGACGATCAAGTACAGCAGCGGGTTCAGCAACGACCACGCGAAGCCGAGGATGCTGTTCTTGTACTTGACCTTGAGCTCCTTGCGCGTCATCCCTACCAACAGCTCGTGGTAGCGGACGATGCGCCGGAAGCGTTCGATGACGGAAGTGCGCGGTCGAACAACGCGTGCGTGCGCGACACGCGGGGCGCGCGCGGCCGGTTCTGGCATAACGGTCAAGTTAGCCGACTGCCCCGGTGCGGCCTGGGTTGGGGCCGGGCGCGACGCGGAGTCGAGCACGCACCGGCCGGTGGTCCGACGGCGTCGCCGGGAGCACCTCGCCCGACAGCACCGTGATGTTGTCCCGAACGAGCACGTGGTCGATCTGGCTGTGCGGTCGGTGTGCGGGATACGTACGACCCCGCACTGCTCGGTGCCATCCGGGAAGCATGCGCACCACACCGGGTCCCCACAGGTTGCAGTCGCCGGCGACGACCACCGCACGGTCGATCGTCGGCAGCTGCGGGCGCAGGGCGTGGAGGTGCCGCATCGGTCCGAGCCACCACAACAACGAGGAGACGTGCACCCCGACGACGTCGACCTCCGTGCCGCCGACGTCGATCGTGCACATGAGCGCCGCGCGCGTGCCGTAGGGATCGCGGCGGATGCGACCGATCGGGAGGTCGCGGCGCGCCAGGATCGGAAGGCGTGAGCAGATGCCGACCTGCACGTGGCCCTCGCCGGGTACGGCGTGCCGCGCGCGGCGGCCGCTGATCGTCAGCGTCGAGAAGTCGGCGGTCTCGACCTGGTAGCCGTCGTCGACCAACGCGTCGAGGATCCCCCGGCCGTCGAGCGTTCGCCACGACTCCAAGATGACGACAACGTCGGAATCGAACTCGCGCACGAGCCTCGGGACATCGAACGGCACGCGATGGCCGGCGCCGAAGCGACCGACGCCCCAGTGGGCGTTGAACGAGGTGAGCGTGAAGTCGGGCAGATGATCAGCGTGTCAGAAAACGGGCGCGATCAGATGCCAATCCTCAGATGCCGATCCGCTGGGCGAGGAGCTCCCGGTGGTAAGTCGGGTCGCCGAGGTAGATCTCCGAGCTCTTGGCGCGCTTGAAATACAGGTGCGCCGGGTGCTCCCAGGTGAAGCCGATACCGCCGTGGATCTGGATGTTCTCCGCCGCAGCGTGGAAGTAGGCCTCCGAGCAGTAGGCCTTGGAGAGCGCGGCCACAACGGGCAGCTCGTCGTTGTCCTCGGCGGCAGCCCACGCGGCGTAGTACGCGGCCGACTTGCCCGACTCGACCTCGAGCAGCATGTCGGCGCACTTGTGCTTGATCGCCTGGAACGATCCGATCGGACGGCCGAACTGCACGCGCACCTTGGCGTAGTCGACCGACATCTCGAGCACCTTCTGCGCCCCGCCCATCATCTCGTTCGAGAGCGCGACGGCGGCCTGGTCCAGCGTCTTGCTGAACGCGGCGAAGCCGTCTTGCGTGCTCCCGAGCGGCAACGCGGCGACATTGTCGAACTCGAGCTTTGCTTGCTTGCGCGTGGTGTCCATCGTCTGGAGCGGCGTGCGCGTCAGACCCTCGGCGTCGCCGGCGACCGTGAAGAACATGATGCCGTCGGTCCCGGTCGTGCCTTCGAGCCGGGCGACGACGACGATCGTGTCGGCCGTGAAACCGTCGATCACGAACATCTTCTCGCCCGTCAGCGTGAACTCGCCGCCGACGTTCTCCTTCGCCTCCATCGTGATGCCGGCCGCGTCCCACTTGCCCGACGGCTCGGTGAAGGCCAGCGCGGCCGTGGTGTCGCCGCTCGCGATACCCGGCAGCAGCGCCTGCTTCTGGTCGTCGGTGCCGACGTTCATGATCGCGTTCGCGGCGAGCACCACCGACGAGAAGTACGGCGCGCACAGGAGCACGCGGCCCATCTCCTCGAGCACGATGCCGAGCTCGATGAACGTGAAGCCCTG
>CAZLEC010000133.1:0-9558 GCA_964558245.1 uncultured Burkholderiales bacterium
TGAACGCGAAGATCGGGTACTCGATCCCGAACATGTCGCACAGCGGGGTTCGCATCTCGCCCTCCGGAACTCTTATGACCTAGAACACGTTCCACCAACGATACGACACAATGAGCCGTCGTACTCCTCCGGCGAACTCGCCGGCCAGTCTCACGCGGCGGTGATCACCACCTCGTTGTGTACGACGAGCCGGTGTTCGGCACCCATGGCTTCGAGCATGGCGATCACCTCGAGCACCGAGATGTCGGCATCGACGCCCCGATGGGCCTCTCGTTCGCTCTGTTGCAGGAGTGCGGTAAGCAGCTTCTCACGATCGGTCATGTCACAACCTCCCAGTCATCGTTGCGGTCGCCGTCTCCCTCGGACGGAGACCGGGCGTGCGTCGGGTCGAAAGTCCCGCGCCCGGCGACGAACGTCACCACGCGAATGCGCTCGCGGACCGACGGCCGCGCGAGTTGGCGGCCCCGCTAGAGCAGTCGCCACCATCCGGAGAAACGGAGCCAGCGGACCCATGGAGCGACGAGATGTATGGCGTGTCCGATGTGGATCATGGCCGCCTCCCGGTCATTCGTTCGCTCTCTTGCAAGAGCATCGTGTCGAACGACATCTAGGTCGGACACACAGCAAGTCGTTCGCCGGGTCGAAAGTCCCACGCTCGGCGACGAACGTCACCCCGTGTCGCCTACGCCCTCACCCGGTGGCGAGCTCCTGGAGCAACGCGCGCGTGCGGCGACGGGACGCGCCGCCGTCGTCGCCTACGGGGAAGATCGCGGCCCAGATGTCGGTAGCACCGGCGTCGAGCAGGTCTTGGAGCTGGGCGGCCACCGATGCCTCGTCGCCGACGATCGCGGCGTCGGCCGGTCCGTCCGCGCCCCCGTGGGCGAGGATCCGTTGATAGTTGGGCAGCTGGCCGTAGAGCTCGAACTGCCGGGCGGCGACCGCGCGCGCCTCGCTCACGTCGTCGTGCACGGCTACGGGCAGACCGGCGACGACGCGGGGCGCGGGCCGGCCGGCATCGGCCGCGGCCTTGGTGATGCGCGGCGCGACGTGCGACTCGATCGCGCGGGCGTTGCCCATCCAGAGAATCGTGCCGTCGGCGACGGTGCCGGCGACGCGCAACAGGCGCGGCGCGAGCGCGGCGACGAGCAGCTGCACCGGTTGGGCCATCGGCTGCGGCTGTACACCCCGCAGCGTCAACTCCGCGCCGGAAACGTCGACCGCCTCGCCCCGCAGGAGCGCGGCGAGGATGTCGACGTACTCCTCGGTGTTGCGTCCGACGGTGTCGTACGACATCCCGAACCGGCCCTCGATCACGGGCCGGTGCGACGGGCCGACGCCGAGCGTGAGGCCCGGTCGGCCCATCGTCCACGCGGCCGCCGCGATCCGGTTGAACTGCAGCACCGGGTGGGTCGTGTAGGTCTGCAGGACGGCGGTGCCGAGCTCGATCGAGGAGGTCTCGCGGCCACATACGGCCATGGGCGTCACGGGGTCGCCGGCAACCGCGCTGGGGTACCAGAGCGCGCGGAAGCCGTCGGCCTCCGCCCGCTGGGCCTGCTCGACCATCTTCTCGATGGAGCCCGCTCCGCCGTTCAAGCCGATACGCATGCGGTGAACACTAGGTCCGTCCGGTAGGGCACAATCTCCGGACCACGATCAAAGGACCCGTCAATGGCCGACGCCTTCATCATCGACTCCTGCCGCACGCCGCGCGGGATCGGCAAGCAGGGGAAGGGCGCGCTCGCGCACCTGCACCCGCAGCACGTCGCGGCAACCGTGCTGCGCGCGCTCGCCGAGCGGAACGGCTTCGACACCGCCGACGTCGACGACATCATCTGGGGCACCAGCTCGCAGGTCTGCGAGCAGAGCGGCGATCTCGGTCGCATGGCGGCACTCGACGCGGGCTACGACGTGCGCGCGAGCGGGGTCACCCTCGACCGCTTCTGCGGCTCGGGCATCACGGCCAACAACTTCGCCGCCGCGATGGTGATGGCCGGCCACGAAGACCTCGTGATCGGCGGCGGGACCGAGATGATGTCGCTGCCCAAGAAGGGCCTCATGCCGATGGGCGCCGGCAACGCGCATCTCCAGGAGATCCACCCGCAGTCGCACCAAGGCGTGTGCGCCGACGCGATCGCATCACTCGAGGGCATCGACCGGATCACGCTCGACGCGCACGCGGCCGAGTCGCAGCGGCGCGCCGCCGTCGCGATCAAGGAAGGGCGCTTCGACCGCAGCCTGATACCCGTGCGCAACCTCGACGGCAGCATTGCGCTCGACCACGAGGAGTTCCCGCGTCCGCAGACGACGGCCGAGTCCCTGGCCGCGTTGGCGCCCAGCTTCCCCGCGGTCGCGGATTACCGCCACGCCGAGGGTGTGCCCACCTTCCGCGAGCTCATCAACCAGCGGTACCCCGACCTCGAGATCACGCACGTCCACCACGCCGGCAACTCCTCGGGCGTGGTCGACGGCGCGGCGGCCGTGCTCTACGCGAGCGAGGAGTACGTGCGGGCGCACGGACTCAAGCCGCGCGCACGCATCGTCGCGAGCGGCAACATGGGCGACGACCCGACGCTGATGCTCAACGCGCCGGTGCCGTCCGCGCGCAAGATCCTCAAGCGCGCGGGCATGACGCTCGCCGACATCGATCTCTTCGAGATCAACGAGGCCTTCGCCGTGGTGTCCGAGAAGTTCATGCGCGACCTCGACCTCGACCGCGACAAGGTCAACGTCAACGGCGGCGCCATGGCCCTCGGCCACCCGATCGGCGCCACCGGGGCGATCCTCATCGGCACCGTGCTCGACGAGCTCGAACGTCAGGACAAGAGCGTCGGTCTCGTCACGATGTGCGCGGGCGGCGGCATGGCGCCCGCGATCATCATCGAGCGCGTCTAACCAGCCGCGATCGCTCGTCGCCAGCGGCTCGTCGCCGGTCAGATTCCGGGGTCGGGCCGCCGGGCGCGTCGCGCCCTCGCCGACTCCCGCCGCCTGGACGGGGCCCGATGGGCGCGCTTGCCCCTGGTCGAGGGGGCACTGGCCACGGCGTCCGGTGCGCGGGCCGACTTGCCACCATCGGGCGTTCGCCACCTCGAGCGCCGATCTCGGTCGCTTCCTCGAATTGGGTGGCCTGATCTCGCACGCCCGTGGGCGACGGTTCGAAGCCCGGCCGGTAAATCGCCCAAATAGGGACGGTCGCGCGGGTACGGGAGAGTGGAACTCCAAAAAGAGTGTTTCCTTTTCGGTGGCCGCACGATTACATTCCAGGACGGGCACTGACCCTGCCCGTGCTCGGTGTTGCTCCGGTCGTGAGTGCCCACTCGACGGCCATCGGTGAGAACGATCGAATCCAGGGGGATCCATGCATCGTCTCGTACCTGTCCGTCTCGTCACCGCGGTGGCGCTCGTGGTCACCGGCTCGGTCGCCGCGGGCGCGTTCACCTCCCCGGCCTCGGCCGCGACCCCGAAGACGACGTGTGCCGTCGTCTCCATCTCCGTCAAGGGCAGCGGCACGCTGTCGAAGTGCACCGGCGCGTCGTACACCGGCGGTTCGGGCAAGCTCGTCGTCAACATCAAGAAGAGCCCCTACCCCGCCACCGTCACGTGGAACAAGACCGGCACTACAACGGCATCGCTCAAGTACGGCGGGCTCCCGAAGGGCGCCAAGAACGTCTGTCCGGCCGGCACCTCGGAGATCGTCGTGACGGGAACCGTGACCGGCGGCACCGGCAAGGCGGTCAAGTCGATCCCGAAGGGCTCGAAGGTGTCGGGCAACCTCTGTTACAAGGTGTCGACGTCGTCGCTCAGCCTCGCACCGAAGAACGTCATGACGATCTGACCCGCGACGACCACAGCATCTGCACCTGCGGCCCCCGGCTCCGGTCGGGGGCCGCATCGCGTTCCGGCGAGAATGTCAGGGGCGCGCGACCAGGTTCGCCCAGGGCGCCATGCCGCCGAGCTCGCAGTGGCGGGCGAACATCTCGGCGGCCTTGCGCTGCACGGCGTCGGGGGCGGGCGGCAACCGGACCGGTCCGTGCGCGCGACTCGGCAACATGACGGTGGCCTGTCCGGGTGCGGTCACCGTTCCCCGCTGGTTCGTGGCGCGGAACTCGATGTCGACGGAACAGTGACCGCTCTCCTCGTGCTTTCCGACGACCTCGCCGGTGATGATCTGCGTGTCGCCGATGTAGTTGAACTTCCGGACCTCGTCGTGTTGGCGCGCGATCCAGCCATCGTCGCCGATCCAGTCGGTCAGGTAGTGCGTGAGCCACGACTCGCGCATGACTCCGTAGTCGTACGCCATCGGGTTGCCGATCGCGCGGGCCCACGCCGAGTCCCAGTGCACGCGCTGCGCGACATCCGGGATGCCGTACTCGTTCTTGACGTAGAACTTCGGGATCCGCTGCCGGTTCTTGTAGCCGATCCGCGACGCCGACGGCGCGTACGGCACGAAGCCGTATCCACCGGAGTGGAAGACCATGATCTCGGTCTCCGTCAACGGTCCTTTCGCCATCTTCGGGAGCTCGTCGCCGACGTTCACGTCCTCCCACCAACGAGGCTCCGCGCCGCGCGGGCCTTCGGCCGCGTACACCGCGTCGATCTCGGCGAGGTCATCGTCGGTGTACACGGCCGGCTCGATCTCGGCGTACTTGCCCCGATCGCGCGCGGTCTTACGCTCCGTATAGATCGCGAGGAGGCGCAGGATCGCGACAACCTCTCCGCGCTGGTTGAGCTTGACCGTACGGTGCAGCTGCACCACCGACTGGTCGGCGAACTCCGACTGCTTCACCTCGACCGATTCGAGGCCCTGGTAGCTGTACAGCTGATCGCCGGGGTACACCGGCCGGTACCAGTCACTCGACCCGCCCGACACGAACACGTGAATTCCGCGGAACGACGGCCGCCGCAAACCCTCGGGCGCGCGGTCACCCTTCATCGGCGTGTTGAGAATCGTCGTCATCGACGGCGACGCGATCTGCGAGCCCCACCTCGTGGTGAGACCGTACGCGAAGTCGTGCCACAGCGGGTTGTCGTCGCCGACGGCGCGCGCGTAGTTGCGGATCGCGTCGGGAGTCGCCTCGGTCAGCTGTTCCCGCGACCGGTTCGGTGTCTCGACGCCGACCAAGGCCTTGGCGGCGTCGATATCGCGTTCCTGCAGGACGTACTTCGTCGCTTCTTCGAATTCGCGATCGGTGTCGGTCACGCGAACATCCTTCAGCTCGGTGGACGCGGTCGCGTCCGGGGGAGGCACCGGTACAGCGCGTCGACGACGCTCGCACCCATGAGGGGCATCGCCTGGTTCTCGAGATGGTTGCGCACGAACGCGCACGCGACCCCGGCGATCGGGTCGGCGAACGCAACCTGGCCACCGGCGCCCATGTGACCGAAGGCCTCGTCGTTCGGGCCGTGCTGGCGCGGCAAGCCGGGCACGAGCGCGGGCGACTCGAGGCTGTACCCCACCGCCCAGCGGCTCGGACTGCGCATGACCGCGTCGGGGCCGCACACCTGCTGCTCCCGAAAGCGCGTGATCGACGCCGGCGACACGAGCCCTTCGCCGGAAGCGAGCGCCGCGTACACGCGCGCCAGGCCCCGAGCCGTCGCCGTGGCGCCGATCGCGCCGATCTCCGCGCCGAGCACGGCCGGCGTGTTCATGAACGCCGCGAAACGCGGCACGCCGTGCTCGTCGGCGAACAGACTTCCCCGGGCGCCGGCGAGCACGGACTTGCCGGCCTTCGAACCGGGATCCACCGCCGCGAGCGCGCTGCGACGCGACGACGATCGCGGTGTCCACTCGATCACGTGGGCGACGGTGGGCAGCACATCGCCGGGCGTGCCGATGCTGACGTCGACGCCCAGCGGTTGCGCCACCTCGGTCGCGAAGAATGTGCCGAGGCTCACGCCGGAGACGCGGCGAACGAGCTCGCCGACGAGCCAGCCGAACGTGAGGCCGTGATACCCGTGCCGCGTACCGGGCTCCCACGCGGGCGGCGCCGCCGCGACGTCGGCCGCGATCGCCTCGGTGTCGCTCCACCCGGTGCCGTCCCAATCCAACATGCGGTCGGCGCCGGGCACACCGAGGGCACCCGACTGGTGGCTGAGCACATGGCGTACGAGCGTGCGTTCCTTGCCCGCCGCCCCGAACTCGGGCCAGTACGTGATGACCGGTGCGTCCACATCGAGCTCGCCCCGATCGGCGAGCACGTGGGCGCAGAGTGCCGTGAGCCCCTTCGTCGCCGACATGATGACGGCGCGAGTGCCCGCCGACCACGGAGCCCCCGGCGCGGCATCACCGGTGAAGATGTCGACGACACATGCGCCGCCGACGAACGCCGCGAACGCGCCGCCGCCCGCACCGAGATCGACGGTGCGCTCGCGCTCGCCGACCGTGAGCGTCGTCCCGTTGGCCATGACCTCCGCGACCGGTTCGAACCCCGGAGCGACGAAGCCGCCGACAACGCTCACAGCGCGCGGAGCTCCTCGTTCACCGCCGGCCACCAGCTCTTGCGCCACCACGACACGTTGATCCGGTCGACGAGACCGCCGTAGCCCGCGCGCACCTCGGCCGCGAGCGTGTCGGGCGTCGCGACGATCGTGAACGCGTCGAGCATCTCGTCGTCGACGAGGCCGGCCATGGCTTCCCAGTCGCCGCGCTTCGAGCACGCGTAGAGCTCGAGTTGGAGGTCACCCAACCCGTGCAGATCGAGGACGGGGCGGTAGGCGGGAGTCGACGCGTAATACGCGAGGTGCCGGCGCATCGCGGCCCGCGCCTTGGGCAACTGCTCCTCGGTGTCGGCCACCGCGATGAAACCGGGACACGTGACCTGCACGTCGGCGCGCGTCCGCCCCGACTTGTCGAGCCCGCGCTGCAACGCCGGCAACGTGACCTCGCGCAGGTACCGGGGGCTCGACACGCCGTGCGTCACCACCCCGTCGGCCACTTCGCCCGCGACCTCGGTCATCAACTCGCCCACCGCGGCGAGGAACACGCGCGGCGACCCGAACTCGTGGGGCTTCGGTGCGAACACCGGCGTCATGAGTGTGTGCGTGTAGAAGTCGCCCTGGAAGTCGAGGCGATCACCGTCGTTCCACGACGCCCACACCGCGCGCATCGCCAGCACGAACTCGCGCATACGCGCGGCCGGGTGCGACCACTGCGAGCTGAACCGCCGCTCGATGTGGGCGCGCACCTGTGACCCCAGGCCGAGGATCATGCGCCCCCGCGAGAACTCCTGGAGCTGGTTCGCGGTGTACGCCAGGCTCATCGGATTGCGAGCGAACGCGATCGCCACCGCGGTGCCGAACGCCATGCGCTCCGAATGCTCGGCGGCGATCGCGAGCGACAGGAACGGATCGTTCACCGTTTCGGCGGCCCACACGCAGTCGAGGCCGGCCGCCTCGGCCGCGCCGGTGCGAGCGGCGATCGACCCGAGATTGGTTCCGATGCCCGTGTCGATCTTCATGCGCGTGCGGCATCCTTCCGGCGCCGCATCGGCGTGGGAGCCGGGCCGCGCACGGCGGGAACGTCGACCGACAGGTGCAACGGGATCCCGACCTGCACGAAGCTGCCGGCGACCGGATGCCTGACGGTCGCCAGGAGCGACCGGCCGATCACCTGCTCGTCGTCGGGGACCGCGCAGGGATGCACGCTCACCGCGGCCGGAACCTGGTGCGCGGCGAGGCGCGCGCACGCCTCGGCTGTGCGCATCGCTCCGACGGCCCGGGCAATGGCGGGCGCCGAAACCTCGGCCAGGCCGAACGCGACACCCACGGCGGCGAGCTGCTCGGGGGTGACGGCGCACACGACGATCCATCCGTCGGCGGCTTCGTACAGACGGAGGCCCGGGGCGGGGCCGCGGAGGTCGGCGCCCACCGCGTCGCTGCGCTCACCGTCGATCGCGATCTGGGCAACGTGCTCCGACTGGAACACCGTGGCGGTCGTCATCAGCGAGGCGTCGACGCTCGTGACCGCCGCGCCGCGGGTGCGCGCGAGCAATGCGAACACCGTCCCGACGGCGAGATGGATCCCGGTGCAGTAGTCGTTCGCGGTGAAATTGGTCGGCTGCGCCCGCCCGCCGCCCTGCGTCATCTCCATCCCCGTCGCGGCCTGCACGACGTAGTCGAACGCCGGCCGCGACGCGAGCGGACCGTGCAGGCCGAAGCCCTTCGCGCGCGCGTACACCAGGCTCGGGTTGACCGCGCGCAGCTGCTCCTCGCCGAGCGCCAGCCGCTCCCACGTGCCGGCGACCGCGTTCTCCACCACGACGTCGGCGGCGCGAACCAGATCCAGCAGGCGAGCGTGGTCTTCGTCGCTGCGAAGATCGAGCGTGAGCCCGCGCTTCGACCGGTTGCCGTCGACGTAGATGTTCGGCAGGACCGGCATGAGCTGGTATCCGCCTTCACCGCCCGGCGGCTCGACCTTGATCACCTCGGCGCCGAGCTCGGCCATCAGCCGAGCCGCGAGCGGACCGGCCCAGAAGCTCGACATGTCGATCACGCGGAGCCCACCGAGCGCACCGTGTCCGGATGCACGACGCGGCGGCGCGGCGCCGGCGGCGTCGGCGTGGATGCGTATCGGCGGTGCGACCAGGCGGACGCTCCCGTGCGCGGGATCCTCGACGTCGGCGAACAACCCGTTGGCGTGGGCCTGCTCGTGCGCGAGCCACTCCTCGAGCGTGTTGCACTTCGAGACCGCGGCCGGAGTCGCGAGGAGCGCGGCTTCCCACTCGTCGGCAGTGCGCGAGCCGAAGCGACGCGTCATGTCGTCGAGCACGCGGCCGGCCCACTCGCGATCGGCCAGCTTCGCGAGCGATGCCGGATTCGAGAAGTCGAGGCCGCTCTCACCGTCGGGGTCGAGCTCGAGCAGCCGGCACAGCTCGCGCCACCGCTCGGTCCCGCTGAGGTTCACCATCACGCCCCGCCCGTCGAGCGTCTCGTACATGCGGAGCACCGGCGTGCGCGCCTCGGGCCCGACCCCGAAGCGGTGCCGGGCGCGGTGGAAGATCGGCCCACCATTGAGGAACAGCAGCGCGTCGAACAGCGACGTCTCGACGTGCTGGCCGTATCCCGTCGTCTCGCGCTTCACGAGCGCGGCCGCGGTACCGAGCGCCGCGAAGAGCCCGGCCGCGATGCTCGCCATCGGGAACGGCAGCCAGATCGGCCGCCCCGCGGTGAACATTCCTTGCTGCGCGCCGGCCCGGGCGTGCACGAGCGGTTCCCACCCGGGGTCGTCGCGCGAAGGCCCGCAGCTGCCGTAGGCCGAGATGGAGCACGTGACCAAACCGGGCCGCCGCGCTCGCAGCTCGTCGGGCGAGAGGCCGAGGCGCGCCAGCGCGCCCGGCCGGAGGTTCTCGATGAGCACGTCGGCCCCGTCGATCAGCGCGAGCGCCTCCGCGCGCCCGTCGGCGGTTGTGAGGTCGAGCTCCCTCGAGGTCTTGCCGCGGTTCCAGGCCGCGAACCGCGCCGGATCGTTGCGGTAGGGGTCGCCGCCCGGCCGCTCGATCTTGACGACGTCGGCGCCCTGATCGGCGAAGAGCGTCGCCGCGAACGGCGCCGCGATGTACTGCC
>CAZLEC010000134.1:0-9525 GCA_964558245.1 uncultured Burkholderiales bacterium
GGGCACCCCCACCACACCCACCGCACCCACAACCACCGCAACCACCGCAACCACCACCACGACCACGACGGGAGTGCCGTTCAACAACGAGGTGGCCGTCCCGGCGACCAGCTCGACGTCGAGCTCCACGTCCACGTCGACCAGCTCGACGTCGAGCTCCACGTCCACTTCGACGAGCTCCACGACCACTTCGACGTCGGTGGGCGCGAGCCAGGGGAGCACGCGTCGCACGTCGTCGAACGGCGGATCGTCGCGGTTCAACGGGAGAAACGGCGGCGGCCGCGGCCGTCGGAGCTCGCAGTAGTCGTGAGGCGTCCCGGGCCATCACGATTACGCTCGCACCATGTTTCGAGTGGCTTTCGTCGGTGCCGGGTCGGTCGAGTTCACGCGTGATCTCGTACGTGACCTGTTCTCGTTCCCGGAGCTACGCGAGATAGAGCTCTCGCTGCACGACATCGACGAGGACCGGCTCGCGACCGGCGAGCAGGTCGCGCGGCTCACCGCGGAGAAGCACGGTGCGCATCCGATCATCCGCGCGTCGGTTGACCGTCGCACCGCGCTCGAGGGCGTCGACGCGGTCGTGAACATGATCGCAGTCGGCGGCCATGCCGCGACTGTCACCGACTTCGACGTTCCCGAACGGTACGGGCTGCACCAGACGATCGGCGACACGCTCGGCCTCGGAGGGATCTTCCGGGCCCTGCGCACATTTCCCGCGCTCGATGGCATCGCCGCCGACATGACGGCGGTCGCTCCCGATGCGTGGTTGCTCAGCTACACGAACCCGATGGCAATGAACATCCAGTACTTGTCGTGCGCCGCGCCGCAGGTGAAGGTCGCGGGGATGTGCCACTCCGTGCACTGGACGGTGCACGACCTCTGTGAGCTCATCGGCGTGCCGTTCGAAGAGGTCGACTTCTTCAGCGCCGGCGTGAACCATCAGGCGTGGGTGCTGCGGTGGGAGCGCGCGGGTCGGAGCCTCTACCCGCTGCTCGACGAGCGGATCGCCGCCGACCCGGAGTTGCGCCGCCGGGTGCGCGTCGACATGTACCGCCGGTTGGGTTATTACCCGACGGAGACGTCGGAGCACTCGAGCGAGTACGTGCCGTGGTACCTCGACCGCGATGGCGAGGTCGGGCGGCTGCGCATTCCGCTGCGCGACTACGTGCGCATCTCGGCCGGCCACGTCGGCGAGTACGACGCGCTGCGCGAGCAGCTCGCGCGCGGCGAGTACGTCGAGAGCGAGGCCGACGCGGTGGAGTACGCACCGCAGGTCGTGCACAGCCTCGCGACGGGAACGTTGCGCCGCATCCAGGTGACGACGCCGAACGACGGCCTGATCGACGACCTTCCCCACGGCGCGGGGGTCGAGGTGCCGGCGCTGGTCGACCGGCTCGGCGTGCACCCGATGCGCGTCGGTTCACTGCCCCCGCAGCTGGCTGCGTTGAACCGGCAGTTCCTCAACGTCGTCGAGCTGACCGTGCGCGCCGCGATCGAGGGCGACGCGAGGTTGCTGCGGCACGCGGCGATGCTCGATCCGCACACGGCCGCGACGCTCACCGTCGACGAGATCTGGGCGGTGTGCAACGACCTGGTGGCCGCGCACGGCTCGGCGCTGCCCGAAGCCCTGCGAGTGCCGTTGGCGCTCTGACCGCGGGACGCGTCACACGATGACGACCCGCACGTCGGCCTCTTCGATCCGGCGGCACTCGTCGGGGTCGGCTCCGGCGTCGGTGATGAGGTCGTCGACCTCGTCGAGGCCCGCGATGGCCGCGAACGCCCGCCGGCCGAGCTTCGATCCGTCGGTCACCACCACGACCCGGCTCGCGATGCGGATCATCGCCCGGTTGGTGGCCGCCTCGACCTCGTGATGCGTGGTGAGCCCGGCGTCGGCGGTGATGCCGTCGACTCCGACGAACGCGATGTCGACGTTGAGGCGCGAGAGCATCTCCTCGGCGAGCGGCCCCACGAGCTCGTGCGATTCGGGACGCGCCGAGCCGCCGCACACGACGAGTCCGATCTGTGGTCGCGGCGCGAGCTCCGACGCGATGTTGATCGCGTTGGTCACGATCTTCAGCCCCGACCTCGTGGCGAGGACACGCGCGACTTCGGTGGTGGTCGTGCCTCCGCTGAGCGCGACCGACACGACACCGTCGGTCACGAGCGCGGCCGCGGCCTTGGCGATCCTTCGCTTCTCCTCTTGGTGCCGGCCGCCGCGATACCGCATCGGAAGCTCGTAGAGCACGCCGGTGGAGACGGCGCCGCCGTGCGTTCGGTTGAGGAGGTGCTGGTCTTCGAGCAGCTCCAGATCGCGCCGCACCGACGCGAGCGAGACTCCGAGGTCGGCGGCCAACTCGGTGACACCGACGGTGCCGTGGCTGTTCAGCCGGTCGAGGATCACCCCGAGCCGGTCCTCCTGGCGCATACCTACTCCTCTTCCTCGACCACTACTCGCTCGGCCATCCGCGCCGCGTCGGCCGCACCGGGTTGACCGTCGGCGCCGCCGGCCCGGCGCACCGAGAGCGAGCCGGTCGCGACCGCCAGCCGCAACGCGTCGCGCAGGCGCAGCCCTTGCGAGAGCCCGGCGACGAGACCGGCGTCGAACGCGTCGCCGGCGCCGACCGTGTCGACGACTTCGGCCGGGCCATCGAGTGGTGCGGGGGGCGCGGCCCGGAGGAGCTCGTGGCGGTGCCCGACGTCGCGCACCGCGAACGCGCCGGCTGCGCCGCACTTGACGGCGACGACGGGTCCGAAGGCGGCGAGGGATCGCGCGGCGGCGATCACCGGGTCGCGACTCGACGCGCCGAACGCGAGCGCGACCGCTTCCCGCTCGTTCGGGAGGAGGTAGTCGACGACGGGCAGGATCGATTCGCGTTCGAGCTCCCAACGCCCGGCGGGATCGTCGTTGGTGTCGAGGCTGGTGGTCGCTCCGCCATCGCGCGCCACCGCGAGCAGCGCCGGGAGCGCGGCGGTGAGCCGGGGTTGCAGGAAGACCGACGCGACGTGCACGTGCCGGGTGCGCGCGAGCACGCCTTCGTCGACATGCTCACGACCGAACGCCGACAACGCGCCGGGGAAGGTGAGCATGGCCCGGTCGCCGTCGGGGCGAACGAAGATGACGGTCATCGCGGTGGCCAGGTCGGGGTCGCGGGTCGCGCGCGACACGTCGACACCGGCCCCGGCCAGGGTGTCGAGCACGAGGTCGCCGGCCCGGTCGGCGCCGACCAACCCGACGAACGCGGTGCGCAAGCCGAGCCGGGCGGCCGCATGCGCCATCAGCGCACCGCTGCCACCGAGCGCCAGGCTCGCGCCTTCGACTTCGCGCTCGGCTTGGCCGAACGTGAGCACCTCGGGCGCGCCCCGCACGATCACGTCGGGATTCGCGTCGCCCAACACGACGAGGTCGTAGCTCCCCGGCATCTGCAGTCCTGTTCAGCCCGCGGCGCGACGGTTGTCGGCCGCCAGCACGGGTCCGGAGGTGGTCACCCGCTCTTCGGTGGCCGCGTCGAACACGAGCACCTGCGCGGGCTCGACGCGCGCCCGCAGGCGTTCTCCTTCACCGGGGTTCACCGTCGGGAGCGCGCGGAGCACCATCGGCTTGTCGGGGCCGGTGCCCTCGACCGAGCCGTGCACGAGGTTCTCGTTGCCGAGCGCCTCGACGTGGGAGACGACCACCTCGAGGCACGGCCCGATGTCGTCGGACCCCACCGGGGTGAGGCTCTCGGGCCGGATCCCGACGACGACGTCGGCGTCGGGTGCGCCGGGCACGAGCAGCCGCAGCGTGCCGGTGGTCAGCACGCCTCGATCGACGCGCCCGTTGAGCAGGTTCATGCTCGGCGTTCCGAGGAACCCCGCCACGAACAGGTTGGCCGGGTTCGCGTACACGTCGGCCGGCCGCCCCACTTGTTGCAAGCGGCCGTCGCGCATCACGACGATGCGCTGACCCAACGTCATCGCCTCGACCTGGTCGTGCGTGACGTAGATGCTCGTGATCCCGAGACGACGATGGACCGCTGCAATCTCGGTGCGCATCTGGGTCCGGAGCTTGGCGTCGAGATTGCTGAGCGGTTCGTCGAGCAGGAAGGCCAGCGGCTCCCGCACGAGCGCACGGCCCATTGCCACGCGCTGGCGCTGCCCGCCGGAGAGCTGACCGGGCCGGCGGCGCAGCAGCGGCGTGAGCTCGAGCATCTCGGCGACGCGTCGCACCTCCGCGTCGAGGCGGGCGCGGGGCACGTGCCGCTCCTTCAGCGGGAACGCGAGGTTCTTGTACACGGTCAGGTGGGGGTACAGCGCGTAGCTCTGGAACACCATCGCGATGTCGCGCTTGCCCGGCGGGAGCTCCTGCACCTCGCGATCGCCGATGATGACGCGACCGGCGGTGAGCTTCTCCAGACCCGCGACGCAGCGCAACACGGTGCTCTTGCCGCATCCCGACGGGCCGACGAACGCGACGAGCTCGCCGTCGTCGATGGTCAGGTCGAGGTGTTCGAGCGCGACCACCGGCGGCTTGCCGGGATACTCCTTGCGCAGGCCGTCGAGAACGATCGTCGCCAACAGGGGATCCTTCTACTTGATGCCGGACGAAGCGATCGACCGCACGAACATGCGCTGGCCGGCGAGGAACAGCACGATCACGGGCAGCTGGCTCATCAGTGTGGCGGCCATCAGGAGCGGCCAGTCGGTGAGGTGCGCACCTTGGAATGTCGAGAGCCCGAGCTGCATCGTCATGTTCTGCGGGCTCTGGATCGCGACGAGCGGCCAGAGGAAGTCGTTCCAGATGCTGAGGAACGTCAGGATCGCGAGTGTCGCGAGCGGTGGTCCCATCAACGGCAGCAGGATCTTGCGGAACACGCCGAGCCGGCTCGCGCCGTCGATGCGGCCGGCCTCCTCGAGATCGGGTGGGAGCGCGAGGAAGAATTGGCGCATGAGGAACACGCCGAACGCGGTCACGAGGTTGGGCACGATCAGCGCGCCCAAGCGGTCGATGAGCCCGAACGACTTCACGATCAACAGCGTCGGGATCAGCACGACCTGGAACGGCACCATCAGCGTGGCGAGCAGCAGGATGAACGCGAGTCCGGAGCCGCGGAATCGCAGCCGGGCGAACGCGTAGCCCGCGGTGCTGCACAGCACCAGGTTGGAGATGACGACGATCACCGAGACGATCGCGGTGTTGAGGAGCCAGTGGCCGAAGGGCGAGCCGGTCCACACGTTGGAGAAGTTCGACCACTGGATCGAGGTCGGGAGCTTCGGCGGGAACTGCCGCGACTCTTGCGTGGTCGAGACCGCGGTGATCACCATCCACACCAGCGGCGTGAGCATGACGAGCGCGAGCGGCAGCAGGAACAAGTGCCACCCGCTGGGCCGGCGCCGCCGGCGCGGGGTCTCCAAGTCGAAGGCGGGCAGGGGCCCGACCACTGAGGGAGGTGCGCTCGGTGCCGCCAACGCTCATCGCTCCCCGTGCGAGATCCGGCGGCCGATCGTGAGCTGGATCACCGTGATCACGAGGATCGCGACGAACAGTGCGAACGCCACCGCCGACGCGTAGCCGCCGTTGAAGAACTGGAAGGCCTGTTGGTAGAGGTAGTAGACGACGACCGTCGTCGATCCCACCGGGCCGCCCTTCGTGGTCACGAAGATCTCGTCGAAGAGCTGCAACGAGTTGATGGTCAGCCAGATCACGAGGAACAGCGTCGTGGGCGCGAGGAGCGGCACCTCCACCCGCCAGAACGCACGCCAGCGCGTGCACCCGTCGATCGCGGCGGCCTCGAGCAGGTCGGGGGGCACGCTCTGCAACGCCGCGAGATAGATGATCACGCCGAAGCCGAGCCAGCCCCACACCGTCATTCCGACGATCGACATCAGCGCCTCGTGCGGATCCCGGAAGAATCCCTG
This sequence comes from uncultured Burkholderiales bacterium, assembly GCA_964558245.1. Taxonomy (GTDB): domain Bacteria; phylum Actinomycetota; class Acidimicrobiia; order IMCC26256; family PALSA-610; genus JBBQER01. The sequence goes on from CAZLEC010000134.1 coordinate 5,896, forward strand.
ATTGGCGATGCCGACCTTGTGGAGCGCGGCGTTGACGAGGCCGAAGTCGGGGTCGAGCAACCAGTTGAACATCGTCGCGGTCGCGACGGTCGAAGTGACCACAGGGATGAACACCGCGACGCGGTAGAAGGTCATGCCCCGGATGCGACGGTTCATCGCCGCCGCGATCAGGAGCGACCCGATCACGCACACCGGCACGAACACCAGCGTGTACTCGATCGTGTTGCGCACCGAGTTGGAGAACTGCGGGTCGTGGAGCAGCTTGCGGTAGTTGCTGAGTCCCACCCACTTCCCGGGTGAGATGAGGTCGTTCTTCTCGAACGACAGCACGAACGCCCACACCAGCGGGACGAGACCGAAGAGCCCGATCAGCACGACGGTCGGGCTGATGAACCCCCAACCGGCGAGGGCGTCCGACCACCACACGCGGCGCAGCAGCGACGGCCGCGAGCGGGTCGGCTCGGGTGCGGCCGACGGTGGAGCCTGCGTGGACGTCACCGCATCGGTCTCGCGGTCACGAACCGGAGGCGAGCGCGGAGTCGGCTTGTTGGGCCGCAGCTTTCAAGGCGTCCTGGGGTGAGGTGTGACCGATCAACACGCCCTGAACCTGGCTGCCGATCGCCTGGCTCACCTGCGGGTACGTCTTCGTGTTCGGCCGCGACTTCGTGACGTTCTTGAGATTGTCGACGAACACCGCGTCGCCCGGATACTTCTTGAGGTACTGGGCGTAGGAGGGGAGCTTGGTCTCCGACTCGCGCGTCGGCAGATCGCCGGTGGCGAGCGTGAACTGGCCGTGCGTCTGGGTGCTGACGAGCCACGTGAGGAACGTCCACGCGGCTTGCTCGCGCGCGGCGCCGTTGTTGAAGAGCATCCAGTTGTCGGGCCCGGCGATGCTCGAGTGCGTGCCCTCGGCGGCGGGCAGGAATTGGGTGCCGTAGCTGACGTCGGGATTGATGCTGGAGAGGTCCCAGGGGCCGGTCCACAACATCGCGATCTTGCCGGAGTTGAAGAGGTTGAGGTAGTTGCCGTTGCCCTGGTCGAGGTACACCGACTTGTCGGTCACGGCCATGTCGTGCAGGAGCTGCGTGGCCTTCAACCCGGCGGTCGAGTCGAAGGCGGCCTTCGTGCCGTCGGAGGAGAGGAGGTCGCCGCCGGCCTGCCACAGCATCGCGAGCCAGCGCCACGTCGTGTCCTCGGAGCCGTCGGCCACGTACGCCCACCCGTACTGCTTGTGCGCGGAGTCGGTGAGCTTCTTCGCCGCCGACCGGAAGTCGTCCCAGCTCCACGTCGCGGTCGGGTAGGCCACACCGGCCGCGTCGAACAGCTTCTTGTTGTAGACGAGGGCGAGATTGTCGACCAACGCGGGCACGCCGTAGACCTTGCCGGAGCTCGTGGCCGCGTCGCGCTCGAACGAGTAGAAGTCGTTCCAGTTGAAGCTCGCGGCGTTGACCTTGTCGGTGAGGTCGTCCACCTGCGGCCGTCCGGCCAGCGCGGCCATCGACGAGCCGTACTCGTAGGCGATGTCGGGCGACGATCCCGCGGCCATGTTCGCCAAGGTCTTCTGCAGCGCGCCGTCGTTGCCGCCGTTGAAGAGCAGCTTCACCTGGATCTTCGGATTCGCCGCGTTCCAGGTCGCGACCTCGCGCGTGATCTCCTTCGCCTCCACGTCGGTGTACCCGTGCGACAGCGTGATGTGCACGACGCCACCGGCCTTCGACGATCCGCCGCCGCTCCCCCCGCTCGAGCACGCGGACAGGCAGAGCGTGGTGAGGAGACCGAGCGCTACGGCGACGACAGGACGCGATTTGGATGCCATGGGTGTTCCTCGCAGACGTTTGCTCAGGACGCGGAGCGGTTCAGGACGACGGAACGAGTGAGGTTGCGCGGCCGGTCGGGATCGAGCCCTTGCCGGGTTGCTCGGGTGAGTGCGAGGCGATGCACGCGCACGAGGTCGACCATCGGATCGAGCGGGTCGTCGACGACGGTCGCTCCGGTCGCTGCGACTTGTGCGACGAGCCCTTCGGGGGCATCGCCGAAGATCCACACGACGGTGCCGAGCTCGGCCAGCGCGACCGGGCCGTGGCGGTACTCCATGGCCGGGTAGCTCTCGCTCCACAGCTGCGCGGCCTCGCGCAACTTCAGCGCGGCCTCGTGGGCCAAGCCGATCGACCAGCCCGTGCCGAGGAAGACCGACTGGCGCGCGTCGAGCGCGCCGGCCGGCAGGGGAGAGACGAGTGCGTCGTCGGCCGATTGCGCGAGCGCCTCGACGTCTTCTCCGAGCGCGGCACGAGCCGCGGCGAGCAGCGAGGTCGCGAAGCGCGTCTGCACCACCGATTCCTCGTCGGCGTAGTCGAGCACAACGACGTGATCAGCGGCCCGCGCGATCGGGGTGTCGTCGACCGCGACGATCGCGGTCGCGCGCGTTCCCGCCGGCCGGCCCACGAGGAGCTCGGCGACTTCGGTGGTGGTGCCCGACCGGGACACGACGAGGAGCTCCGGGTAGTTGCGCCCCAGGCGGGCCTCGGTCGCGGTGTACGCGTCGGTCGGCCCGTGACCGGCCGACTCCCGCAGCGCGGCCACGGCCTGGGCGACGAACCAGGAGGTCCCGCACCCGACGACGGCGAGCGGCCCGGGAGCCGTGAGCACGCGCGCCAGCTCCGGCGCGGTCCGCTGCGCCGCGGTCCGCCACGTGGCCGGCTGCGAGGCGACTTCGCGCTCCATCGAGGTGTGCGCGGTGCCGGCCACGGCGCCGACGTTAGGGATCAAACGATCAGCCAGCAAGCCCTGTTGTGTGCGTGAATGGCTCCATTCGGTCACAGTCGAGCAAATGTCGGGGAAATGCCGAGCAAATATGGTGAGCGGGCAGTTCCCGGGCGTCGCGATGCAGGAGGAGCAATGACGGGTCATCCGTTGGACGGCATCGTCGAGGCCAAGGACCGCGGCGAGGTGCGGGGCGTCGCCTCGATCTGCTCGGCGCATCCGGTCGTGCTCGAGGAGACGCTGCGCCACGCCGCCGAGCACCACACGCTGGCCCTGATCGAGGCGACCTGCAATCAGGTGAATCAGGACGGTGGCTACACGGGGATGCGGCCGGACGAGTTCCACGCGCAGGTCACGGGCCTGGCCCGATCGCTCGGCGTCGATCCGGAGCGACTCCTGCTCGGCGGCGACCACCTCGGGCCCAATCCGTGGCGCCACGAGCGCGTCGCGTCGGCGATGGACAAGGCGGAGGTGCTCGTCGGCGCGTTCGCGTCGGCGGGTTATCGCAAGATCCATCTCGACGCGTCGATGCGCTGTGCCGACGACGACGCGTCGCGGCCACTGCCGCCGTCGGTGATCGCCGAGCGCACCGCGCGACTCGCGGCCGTCGCGGAGGACGCCGCCGACCGGGCGTCGGGTCGGGCACGCGTCCGCTACGTGATCGGCACCGAGGTACCGGTTCCCGGTGGCGCCGGGGCCGCCGACGACGGAATGCACGTTACGACCGCGTCCGACGTCGCGGAGACGTTGGAGATGACACGTGCGGGTTTCGTTGCGCGCGGGATCGACGACGCCTGGGACCGGGTGCGGTTCGTCGTGGCCCAACCCGGTGTGGAGTTCTCCGACTCCGGACTGCACGAATACGAGCGC
>CAZLEC010000135.1:0-9500 GCA_964558245.1 uncultured Burkholderiales bacterium
CGTTCCCGGGGCCCCGCCGGTCGCGGCGCTCCACGAGGAGTACACCGCGCTGGGCGGCCGGTTCTACGCGTGCCCGGTCTGTGTGAAGACCCGCAATATGCAAGACGCGGCTTGGGTCCCGAACGCCGAGGTCGCGGGGGTGCCGTCGGTGTTCGAGTACACGCAGGGCGGCGCGCTGGTGTTCAACTACTGATCGTCACGACCTCGAACGCCGGCGGCACTTGGCGAAGGCGACGATCGTGTCGAACTCGGTGTCGGTGAGCGGGAGCACCGAGAGGCGGTTGCCCTTGGCGAGCAGGCGGCACTCGGCGAGCTCGGGGAGCGTTCGGAGCTCGTCGAGCGAGACGAATGGCAGCGCGCGTACGGGCGCGACGGTCACCCAGTCCCAGCGAGGATCTTCGCGTGTGCTCGCCGGGTCGTAGTAGTTCGCATCGGGATCGAACTGGGTCGGATCGGGTTCGGCGGTCTTGACGACCTTGCAGATGCCGGCAACTCCCGGCGGCTTCGCGTTCGAGTGGTAGAAGATCGCCTGTTCGCCGCGCCGCATCTCGCGCAGGTAGTTGCGGGCCTGATAGCTGCGGATCCCGTCCCAGCCCTCGCGCCCGACGCGCACGAGGTCGTCGTACGAGAACACGTCGGGTTCGGATTTGAGCAGCCACCGTGCCATGTCGTGACGTTACGCGTTCCGCCGGACGCTGACACGGGTGGGATCTCGCGGTCAGGGTTGTCGATCTCCACTGATCTGGGACAGGCTGGGAGTCCGTCGACCGGAGACTGGAGAGCCGGAATGAAGAAAGACGCGAGGATCGAGCTCCTCCGCAACGTTTGGCTCTTCGAGCGATGCACGAAGAAGGAGCTCGAGGCGATCGCGACGCTCGCGACACCCGCCGATCTGCCGGCGGGCCAGGTGCTCGCGACGCAAGACGAGCAGGGCGACCAGTTCTTCGTCGTCGTCAGCGGAAAGGCCGAGGTCACTCGGGAGAACGTCGCGATCGGGACGTTGGGGCCGGGCAGCTTCTTCGGTGAGATGTCGCTGCTCGAGCGCCTGCCGCGTGTCGCGACGGTCACCACCGTCGAGCCGACGACGGTGCTGGTGCTGACCGCCAACGCCTTCGACAGCCTGGTCGCGTCGATGCCTTCGGTCGATCGCAAGATGCTGATCGTGCTCGCCAGCCGGCTCCGCGAGATCGAGAGTCGCTACGTCCCGGTCGACGCCCGGGTGGTCACGGACATCACCTGAGGGCGCGCGTGATGCGCGAGTGATGCGCTTCTCGGGTGATCGTGGTGTCGTCAGGTCATCCGCGCCCGTTTCCGGGTTCTGTGCCACATGAGGAGCGCCTCAATGAAGCTCATTGTCGAAGCCAGCTTCCCCCACGAGCCCTTCAACTCGTACGTCCGCGCCGGTTCGGTCGGCGCCAAGATCGGCGAGACCCTGGGCGCGATCAAGCCCGAAGTCATCTACTTCACCGACAGCGGTGTGGGACGCGGGCTCATGATGATCATCGAGATCGAAAACGCATCGCAGGCACCCCACGTGACGGAGCCGCTGATGCTCACCTTCAACGCCGAGGTTCACTACCGGCTCGCCATGGCGCCCGAGGAGCTCGCGGCTGCGGGGCTCGAGAAGTTCGCGACCCTCTGAGGACGCGCCGCCCGCGTTCGGCGCCCGTATTCAATGGTGCAATCGCATTCCTTTCCGGGCAATTGCTCTTCGCCGGGTGTGACAAGGAGGTGAACAGGAGCGGCCGCGCGGGGTCGCCCGCCCGCGCATCGGGCAGTGGAATGCGTAGATTCCACGCGAGGAGGCGCAGCCATGGAGAACACCACCCGCGGCTTTCTCGGTAGAGCGCACCGGAATCGCGACGCGCGGCTACCACCGGGCCAGTACGACACGGGCAACCAGTGGCCGGTGCTCACCGCGGAGGTCACCCCGCGCCTCGACCTCGCGACGTGGACGTTCCGCATCGAGGGACTCGTCGAGCGTCCGACGACATGGACCTGGGACGAGATCCACGCGCTCCCGCCGTCGACCTACACGGGCGACATCCACTGCGTCACGACGTGGTCGAAGCTCGGCGTCAACTTCACGGGCGTCTCGGTCGACACCCTGCTCGAGATCGCCGGTGTGCAACCCGCCGCGACGCACGTGCTCGCGTTCTCACACACTCCGTACACGACCAACCTCCCGCTCGAGGACGTGACCGGTGGCAAGGCGTGGGTGGTCTGGGACTTCGACGGTCGACCGCTCGAAGCCGTGCACGGCGGGCCGGCGCGGCTCTTGGTGCCGAATCGCTACTTCTGGAAGAGCGCGAAGTTTGTTGCCGGGCTGCGCGTCCTCGACCATGACGAGCCCGGCTTCTGGGAGCAGAACGGATACCACGACCGCGGCGACCCGTGGCTCGAAGAGCGTTACCAGGGCGACTGAACGGCCGCCGTTTCGCGCGAATCGGCCTCCGGCGCGGAGAAGAACATGCCGGCGCCGAGCACCGCTCGACGCGTGCTAGATGTTGGTCTCGTCGGCGGGAACGTCGGGGAGGGCCGGCGAGCCGCGCGGGGTGTCGATGTCGAGCTCTCGGAAGCCGAGCGTGTACGACGCCATCGACAGTGATCCCATCGCGTAGCCGTCGACGAGGACGTCGGCGGTCTGGCCGGCGGCCGACGCGAGCCCGGCCAGATACAGCAGCGGGATGAAGTGGTCGGGCGTCGGCACCGCGAGCGCGAAGTCGGCGTGCTCCTGGAGCCTCACGACGTCGGCGGGCGCGGTCGTCATGATCTCGGCCGCGGCATCGTCGAAGCTCTGAGCCCAGTCGAACGCGGCGTCGGGCCGGCCGGGATCGATGCGCCTCAGGTTGTGCACGACGTTGCCGCTGCCGATCACGAGCACACCGCTCTCGCGCAACGGGGCGAGCTTCGCGCCGAGCTCGAAGTGATAGTCGAACGACTCCGTCGCGTTGATCGAGAGCTGCACGACCGGGATGTCGGCCGCCGGGAACACGTGCACGAGCACCGACCAGGTGCCGTGGTCGATGCCCCAGCTGTCGACGTCGGTCCCGATCCAGGTGGGCTGCACGAGGTCGGCGATCTCCTCGGCGAGTTGTGGGTCGCCGGGCGCGGGATACTCCACCGCGAACAGCTCTTCGGGGAAGCCGTAGAAGTCGTGGATCGTCTTCGGCTTCGACATCGCGGTGACTGCCGACGCGTTGATGAACCAGTGTGCCGAGATCGCGAGGATCGCCCGCGGGCGCGGAGTCTCGGCACCGAACGCCCGCCACGACTCGGTGTAGTGGTTGTGGTCGAGCGCGTTCATCGGGGTGCCGTGGCCGAAGAATGCAGCGGGCATCGTGGGCATCGGCTCCACGCTACGCATTCGCGGTGGCGGATGCGCCTGCGGGGCTCGGGTGCCCGATCGGTTGCGCACGCGGGCGTCGGGTAACACTTCCCCGGTGGAGCCGAGCCGCACGACCGCTTCGGGCCCGGAGCCGGGCTTCGTCCAGCGCACGCTCTCGTCGTTCCGGTCGCGGAACTTCCGGCTGTTCTTCGTCGGTCAGACGATCTCGAACACCGGCAATTGGCTGACGATGGTCGCCCTCACGCTCCTCGTGCTCCACCGCACGGGAAGCGGGGTCGCGGTGGGCCTGCTGTCGGCCTGCCAGTTCGGGCCCATCCTCTTGCTCTCGGCGTGGGCCGGTGTGATCGTCGACCGCACCGACAAGCGAAAGCTTCTCGTGTGCACGCAATCGCTCGAGATGGGCCAGTCATTCGCGCTGGCCGCGCTGGCGTTCATGCATCACGCGCCCCTCGCGGCGTTCTACGGCACCGCCGCGGCCGGCGGCTGCATGTTGGCGTTCGACAATCCCGTGCGGCGGACGTTCGTCAACGAGATGGTGCCGAAGGAGGACCTGCCCAACGCGGTGACGCTCTACAGCGCGATGGTGAACATCTCGCGCATCGCCGGACCGGCGATCGCCGGAGCGCTCGTCGTGACCGTCGGCTACGGATGGTGCTTCACGATCGACGCCACGTCGTACGTGACCGTTCTCGTCGCGCTGGGCATGATGCGTTCGGCGGAGTTGCGGCGCGTGCCGGTGACACCTCGCGGCGCGGGGCAGATCCGAGCCGGTCTCGGGTACATCGCCGGCATACCCGACCTCTGGATCACCTTCGTGATGGTCCTGATCGTCGGGACGATCAGCTACAACTTCACGGTCGTCTTCCCCCTGTTCGTCGAGAAGGGATTGCACGGCAGCGACGTCGCGTACACCCTCGTGTACTCCGCGTTCAGCGTGGGAGCGCTGATCGGTGCGTTCCTGGTCGCGAGACGCAAGACCGTCTACGTCCGGACCGTCGCGCTGGGCGCGGCCTGCCTCGGCGCGTCGATGCTCGTGCTCTCGGCGGTGCCCGACGTCGCCGTCGCGATCGTCGTGGCGGCAGTGGTCGGGGCGGGCAGCGTCGCCTTCATGACGTCGGCGACCGCCATCGCGCAGATCCGCTCCGATCAGCACATGATCGGGCGGGTCCTTGCCATCCAGACCGTGCTGATCATCGGTACCACGCCGATCGGCGGCCCGATCCTCGGCGCGATCTCCGACGCGATCGGCGCCCGCTCCCCGGTGTTCATCGGTGGCATCGGCGCGCTCGCCGCCGCGGGGTTCGGCGTGCTCGCGGCCCAACGCTCGGAAGCACGCGAGAGAGCCCGACAACGCTTGGAGGAGAGCTGATGCCCGACCCGACACGCACGTTCGACCCGCACCGCGCCGCGTTGCTCGTGATGGACTACCAGAACGGGATTCTCGATCGCGTGGCCGACGCGGGCGGGCTCCTCGCTCGCGCCCGCGACGCGATCGCGGCCGCGCGCCACAGCGGTATGCACGTGGGCTACGTGCGCGTCGCGTTCACCGACGCCGACTACGCCGCGGTGCCGGGCACGAACAAGACCTTCACCGCGCTCGTGGCCGGGCGCTCGATGCACGCCGACGCGCCGGAGACCGCGGTCCACGACGACGTCGCCCCCGAGCCCGGCGACATCGTCGTGCGCAAAACCCGCGTCGGTGCGTTCTCGACCACCGACCTCGACGATCAACTTCGCGGGTACGAGATCGACACGTTGGTGCTCGCGGGCATCAGCACGAGCGGCGTGGTGCTCTCGACCGTGCGCGACGCCGCGGATCGCGACTATCGCCTCTCCGTGCTCGCCGACGGCTGCGCCGACACCGACCCCGCCAACCACGAATTCCTCACGCAGAAGATCTTCCCGCGTCAGTGCGACGTGATCTCGGTCGCCGATCTCTCGATCTGGTTGGCGCGGTCCTGAGGCCGGCCGATCCGGCGGCTCAGAGCGTGGAGGAGTCGGCGGGCCGGCCGAGCAGGATCCGGCCCGGGAGCTCGCGCGACGCTTCGTTGACCTGGAAGTGCGCGGTGGCGGTGTGCGCGTCGCGGAAGCGCCGTTGCAGCGGCGCGTCGTCGTAGATCGCAGTGCTCCCCGCGAGGTCGTACATCGAGCGCACGACCGCCGCCGACGTTCGTACGGCGTGGGTCGCCGCCAGGCGCAGATCGTTGCGCAACGAGACCGATACCGGCGCGTCGGCCCGGGCCGCCTGCCACGCCGTTTCGACCGCCTCGTAGTAGAACGCGCGCGCGGCCCGCAGTGATGCGTCGGCCTCGGCAACCGATCGTTGGGTCGGTCCTCGCTCGGCGAGCGTGCGCCGTGATCCCTGCCCGGTCTTCACGGTGGCGAGCGACAGCAGCTCTTCGATCGCGGCGCGAGCGTTGCCGAGCGCGGCGGCCGCGACCGACAGCGCGAAGAACCCGAAGATCGGGAAGCGGTAGAGCGGGCGGTTCACGACCGGACCGTCGAACAAGGAGAACACGAACTGCTCCGGTACGAAGACGTCGTGGGCGACTGCGTCGTGACTGCCGGTGCCGCGCAAGCCGAGGGTGTTCCAAGTGTCGAGGATCTCGAGGTCACCCGTTCGCAGCGCGACCACGCTCGGCCGGGGAAGCTCGTCGGCAGCCGGGCTCTCGGCCTCGACCAGGCAGCCGGCGAACAGCAGATCGGCGTGCGTGATCCCGCTGCAGAACGCCCACCGGCCCGAGACGGCGACGCCGCCGTCGCGCGGTCGCGCGCGTCCCGTCGGCGCCCACACTCCGGACGCGATTGCCTGACCGTCGCCGAACAACTCGCCGCGACCCGCGTCGGGAAGGTACGCGGCGAGGAGGCTCGAGGTCATCGCGATCGAGACGCACCAACCGGCCGAGGCATCACCGCGCGCGATCTCTTCGGCCGCGCGCAACGACACCTCCGGCGCCAGCTCCAGGCCTCCAACCTCGGCCGGCGCGCCCGCTCGGAGGAGCCCCGAGTCGCGCAACGCAGCCAGCAGGTCGTCGGGGAGTCGGCGCCCGCGCTCGGTCTCGGGCGCCAGATCGCGCGCCAGTGTCGCGATGGCCCGGGCGTCGGCCTCGATCCCGACGCCGGGCCCGGGCGCGTTCTGCAGTGGGACCTCGGACATGGAGTCGCTCGTTTCGTCGGCGGTATGCGTCGCCGTTGTCTCGACGTTAGATCCGGGAGCCCGGCCGCCACGGCTACGGCACCGCACGCTCCGCGCGGAGACTGGCGTAGGCGAACGCGCCGCCCAGCGCGGGCAGGAACAGTGACAGGCCTCGCCACAGCAACGTTCCCGCGAGCGCGGTTGCCAACGGGACGCCGAAATGGTGGAGCACGGCCGGAACGGCGATCTCCACCGCGCCCAACCCGCCGGGCAGGAGCGGTACCCACGACGCGACGGTGCCGGCGACGTACGCGAGGATCACGAGACCGAAGTCGGCGTGGGCGTGCGCCGCGTGCAACGCGATCCACAGGCAGGTCGCGTCGGCGATCCACCACCCGGTCGACGCGGTCGCGATCCCGACCCGATGCGCGGGCGGCCCGAGCAGACGGACCAATCGCGCGTGCTCGTCGACCCCGGCCGCGTGCAACTCGTCGCGCGTCATCTTGCGGTGATGGGGCACCCGCCAGATGGCTTCGGCGACGAGCTTGCCAGTGATGGGGCGCCGGGCGAGCGTCGCGACGGTGGCCGCGATGACGGCGAGCACCACGGCAATCACGACGAGGCGGGTCGCGTCGACGGGGTCGGGATGCCCGACCGCGTCGACGACCGCGGAGGCAACGGCCGCGGTGATGACCAGTGCCCAGAACTGGAACCAACCCGCGACGAGCAACATCGTGAGGGCGTGCTGGCGGCCGACGCCGCGGCGTCCGAGCTCGTGCACCGACAGGGCCATCCCCTCGGCCGGCGACGCCGGCAGGAGGCTGCCCAACCCCCACATCACCATTGCGACGCGCGCGGTCGTGGGCCAGCCGAGCGAGTCCTGGTCGCCGCGCAGCAGGCGCAGGAGCCAACCGCTCAGGGCGTAGCTCGACATCTCGACCACGAACGCCGGCACGAGCCAGATGCGCGACGCGTGCCGCAACTGGCGCGCGGCGTCGCGCATCCCGCCGCTGGCGACCACGACCGCGTACACGAGCAGGCCGCCGACCACCAGCGCGGCCAGGTAGCCGAGCCACTTCCTCGCTGATCGTGGGGGTACGCCGTCGGTATCGGCCTCGGCGCGGTGGCGCCGGGGCCGGCCTGCATCGCCACCGCCGTCGCTGCCCATGCGCCCCGACGATATGTGGTCGCCGGATCGAGTCCGGCCCCGCACGGTGCCGAACGGTCGCGACGCACATGGCGTGACGTACGATCCTCACCGTTGTCAGCTGACCAAACGCCCGACTCGAGAGAGGCTTGGCTGTCGTCGGTCCTCGATGCCGAGCGGCGGGGCGAGCTCCTTCTCGCTTTCGACCTGGTGGAACGCGCGCTCGTGGAGTATCCGGGCGACGTCGAGCTGCAGTACCGAGCGGTGCTCGCGCTGGCGCGGTCGGGCTCCACGACCGAGGCTGCTCGCCGGTTCGAGGAGTACGAGCTCGGCGCCGTCGACGACGAGGACACGTTGGCGCTCTCGGCGCGCATCAAGAAGGACGCCGCGCTCGCCGCCGACGGTGAGGAGCGCCGCCGGCTCGCGTTGGACGCAGCCGACGCGTACCGGACGATCTACCGCCAGACCGGCGGGTACTACCCGGCCGTGAACGCCGCCACCTTGAGCTTCCTCGCCGGCGATCGCGACGCGGCCGCCGTGCTCGCGGGCGACGCGCTCCGAGCCGTGGCCGATTCCGGCGACGACTCCTATTACGCGCTGGCGACCGAGGCCGAGGCCTATCTCCTGCGCGGCGATCCCGCGGGCGCGCACGCCGCGCTCGAGCGGGCGGCCACCGCGAACGCCGGTGACCTCGGCGCCCTCGCCACGACTCGCCGGCAGTTGCGCATGATCTGCCTCGCGGCCGGGATCGACACCGGCATCCTCGCCCTCGTCGCCGGTCCGGCCGTCGTCCACTTCTGCGGTCATCGAATCAGTGACGCCCCGAATGCGCCGTTCCACGTGAGCGACGAACAGGCCGTCGCCCGTGCGATCGCGAGCGCGCTGGCGCAGCACAACGTCGGGTTCGCGTACGGCTCACTCGCGAGCGGCGCCGACATCTTGTTTGCCGAAGCGTTCCTCGCTCGCGGCGTCGAGCTCCACGTCGTGTTGCCGTTCGCACTCGAGGAGTTCGTCGCGTGCTCCGTTGCCCCGGCCGGCGACAACTGGGTCGAGCGGTTCTCGTACTGCATCGGGCAGGCCTCGTCGGTGACCTACGGAACGATCGACGCGTACGCGGGCGACGACGTGCTCTACAAGTACTGCTCGGAGATCGCGATCGGCCTCACGTTGGTCCGGGCCCGTTACCTCGACGCGGAGGTGCACCAGTTCGCGGTCTGGGACGGTCTTCCCGCCCGCGGTGAGGCCGGAACCGGGATCGACGTGGCGCTCTGGCGCAGTGCCGGCCACGCGGTCACCATCGTGCCGCCGACCGGCGTCGAGGAGATGCCGCGCCCCGATCTGCGCGAGGCGGCCGTGTCGGTCGCGGCGGCCGTCGCCGACGACGGGCCACTCAAGCCGAGGCCGGGCGCGGCCATGGCGACGATCGACGACTCGTTCGCAGGGTTGACGCGCGCGATCGACGGCGCGCCGCCGCGTACTCCGGCGGGCCCGAGCGCCGGCGAGGTCCCCGAGCGGCCGCACCGCCTGGTGCGCGCGATGCTGTTCGCCGACGTTCGCGGGTTCTCGAAGCTCACCGACGAGCAACTCCCGGTGTTCGCCGCGCACGTGTTCGCGTCATTTGCCGAAGTGCTCGACCGCCACGGCGAAGTCGTGGAGTACAGCAACACCTGGGGCGACGCGCTCTACGCCGTCATCAGCGACGCGGTGTCGGCGGCGGCGTGCGCACTCGATCTGCAAGACGCCGTCGATCGACTCGACCCGGAGGCCGTCGGACTGCCGGCCGACCTCTCGCTCCGCCTCGGCGGGCACGTCGGCCCGATCTTCCCGGTGACCGATCCCGTGCTCAACCGGCGGTCGTTCGTCGGTTC
>CAZLEC010000136.1:0-9447 GCA_964558245.1 uncultured Burkholderiales bacterium
CCTGCTTGTTCCCCAATCTCGGATCGGCGCCGTTGTCGAGCAGGGCACCGACTGCCGAAGTGGAGCGGGTGCGCACCGCGCGGTGAAGGGGCGCCACACCACTCTTGTCGCGCGAGTTGGGGTCGGCGCCCGCCGAGATCAGGTGCTCGATGACCGCGCGCTGCGCACTGGAGTCCCGGTTCACTCCCGCGGCGTTGCCGTCGGCGGCGTAGTGCAGCGGCTCGGCGCCGCGTCGGTTGCGGGCTCCGACATCCGCGCCCTTCGCGATGAGCGATTTCGCGGCCTCCGGCCGGTACGCGGCCGCCGCGACGTGCAGGCCGGTGTCACCGGCGTACACGTGGTGCCGGATCACTTCGAACCAGTAGGTGTTGGGATCCTGGCGAGTGGCGCCACCGCGCACGACCGCCACGGCGAAGGCCGGTGACGACTCGAGCATCCGATCGACTTCGGCGTCATCGCCCGACGCGATCACCCGAAGGAACCCCAGCAGGGCCGCTTCGTCGGGCGCCGTCGTACCGTCACGGTCTGTCACGGCGACACCCTGCCTTCGCGACGAAACCGATGCCAGCGGTTGAAGCTTGACTCCGTACCACGGTACGGAGCGTACGGTGCCCGTGCCGGAAGCGGCCGGCCCTCACATGGGAGCACCGTCACGATGACAGCTGTGTTGCAGTCCGACTCGACCACTGCGAGGGAACAGATCGCCGGCGCCGACGGGATCGTGATCATCGACTTCACGGCCGCGTGGTGCCCACCGTGCCGGCTCCTCTCCCCCATCCTCGACCAACTCGCCCGGGAAGCTCCCGATCTCACCGTGTTGAAGGTCGACGTCGACGAGTCGCCCGAGTTCGCTTCGAGCCACCAGGTCATGAGCATGCCGACGCTGGTCTTCTTCACCGAGGGGCACGAGCTCCGGCGAATCGTCGGCGCGCGCGGCATCGCATCGTTACGCGAGGAGCTCGAGCAGGTGCGGGCCGCGACCCACTCGGAATCCCGGACGTAGCCGCCACGTTGGCCAGGGGCATGCTTCCGACCCAGCCGACCCAGCCGACCCTGACGATCAGCGAGCTCGCCGCGTCCGCACGCGTCAACGTCGAGACCATCCGCTTCTACGAGCGCAAAGGCATCCTGCCCCAGCCGCCCCGAACCGCGGCGGGCTACCGGCAGTACTCCGAGGCCGATCGGTGGCGCCTTGCGTTCATACGCCGCGGCAAGGCGCTCGGGTTCAGCTTGCAAGAGATCGCCGAGCTCCTCGGCGCCGGTGAGCATCGCTGCGTCGCGGACGTGCGTCGCGTCGCAACGAAACGCCTGGAGCGCGTCGAGCACGATCTCGACGAGCACACCGGTCGCCGGGACCGGCTTCGGCTGCTGGTCGAGGTCTGCGACACCGGTTCGGGCGACGACTGCCTCGAGCTCTCGCCACCCGAGCCGTCCTGACCGCGTCTGCCGGGTGCCGCAACTAGCTCAGGCGGTACGCGTGCAGTGCGTGATCGGTGGAACCGATCCAGAGCGTGCCGTTGGCGATCACCGGAGAGGTCGGGTTCCTGACCGGCGTCGACCACAGCGCCGTACAGCTCGTCGGGCGGCCGCGGCAACGCGTCTTGCCGGCGGCGTCGTACGCGGTTACCGCCGCATTCGAAGTGGCATACGCGACGCCGTTGGCGACCGCGCCGACGGCGCCGCTTGCGTTGGTCCACAACGGTGTACACGTCTTCGGTGTGCCCGAACAGCCGGTCTTTCCGAGCGCGTCGAAAGCCACGTTCCCGACGAAGACGATCCCGTTGGCGGCCGTCGCCGTCGCGGGTGGCGCGGCGCCGGACCACAGCGGCGCACACGTCTTCGGCGTGCGCGAACAACCCTTCACGCCCGCGGGGTCGTAGACGTCGAGCCCGAAGTCGTTGGCGGCGAACAATGATGCGTTCGCAAACACGGGCGTACGCTCTTGCCGCGCGTCTCGGAGCGGTGCCGTCCACAGCGGTGCGCAGGTGATCGGCACGCCGGTGCAGCCGGTCACGCCATTCGCGTCGAACGCCGCCACCAGCGCGATATCGGAGTCGCCCGAGTTGAAGCCGGCATACACGGTGCGATTCGAGACCGTCACCGCGGAGGCAGAGTGTTCGGTGAACGAGAGGTCGGTGTCAACGACGGCGTCCCATCTCAAGGCGCCGGTCGTGCCGTCGAGTGCATCCAGCTCGTCGGAGATGGCGTCGGCGGCGATCACGTACACCACGCCCCGGGCGACGGTCGGGGACGCGATCACATCGCCGCTCATGGTTCGCGACCACAACGGCCGGCACACCTTCGGAGCTCCCGAGCAGTTCTTCACGCCGGCGGCGTCGAACGCAAACATCTTCTCTCCGACCGAACCGACGTAAACGATGCCGTTCGCGACCGCGGGCGTCGACACGACGTCGCCGCCGAGATTCGGTGTCGACCACAGCGGCGCACACTTTCTCGGCTTTCCGGAACAGCCTGCTGTGCCGTTCGCGTTGAACGCATAGAGCTTGTTGTCGCGCGAACCGACGTAGGCCACACCGCCCACGATCGACGGAGCGGAAACGATCTGGTCCGGTGTCGTCGCCGTCCACACTTCGTGCAATCCACCGACATTTCCCGTACTGATCGTGGTCTCGGTGTCGTTGTACCCAGTGTGCGCCGCGTCGAAGCCGACCATCGGCCAGTCATCGCACGCGGCGAGCAGCAACACCATCGCGACGACAACCGGCCAGCATGCAAGAACCTTTTGGCGGCTCGAGCGATGGACGATCAAGAGGCCCCCATTCATTGTCCCCCTGACCTCCCAGCCTGCGCCCGCACACCCGAGGTTGCAAGCCCTGCGCGACGCGCCACGGCGCGCGCGGAGGCGCCGTCAGTAGATCCAGACCGGAGTGCCGATCGGTGCGAGATTCTGGTCCCAGATCCAGTCGATCGCCTCGTTGCTCACACGCACGCACCCGTGTGATGCGGGCGTGGGCGGCACACTCGAGTCACCGTGAATGGCGAACCCACCGTCGAAGTACTTCGGCCGCCAAAGCTGTCCGAGCGAGTCGGTCACCAGTCCATCCACCTGTCGGGAGATGCGGAAGAGCCCGGTCGGCGTGATGGCGACCGAGCGCCCGTCGGCGCCCCAGTAGGAGTATCCGCCGCCGGTCGAAGTGTTCAACACCGCGTCGACCCTGCCGTTCGTCACGAACATGACGACGTCGTCTTCGAGGTTGACCTCGATGAGACGTCCGGAATGGCTCTGCGGACGCGGGAGCACTCGTTTGGATGCTGCGATCCAGGTCGTCGGTCCGACGATGCCGTCGCGGGGCAGCCCGGCGGCCTTCTGCAACGCATACACCGCCTGCTCGGTCGCGTCGTCGAACACCCCGGTCGGGGTCCCGAGCCAGTAGCCGAGCGAGCTCAATCGTGCCTGCAACGTCAACACGGCCGGTCCATTCGCACCCGGTCCGAGCTTCTCCGCGACGTACGCCAGTGCCGTCCGCACCTTCGCGGGCAGCGTCGTCGAGGTCGTCGTCGGAGGCGTCGTGGTACTCGTCGTCGTCGAAGCGCGCGGGACCGTCGAACGCGGTCTGTTCGTCGAAGCCCGCGAGGAGGTGGCCGCCGGTCGAGTCCCAGCGGTCCCGGCTTGTGACGACGGAGATGCACAGCCCGCCAGCAACACGACGCCGGTGAGGGCCAGCACGCCGATCCCGCGAAGACCGGGCCGTGTTCCACGCCCACCAATACTCATACATATCTGTCGGCCAATCCGACGGGTACCAAAGTGCCAAACCCACACCCCGGAATCACAGGAGGGCCACCCCACCGGGCGGACTCCGCGCGCGTGGAGTCTTCCGTCACGGAGCGAGGCGGATCGTTCACAGCACGGTTCCGCGGAACCGTTCGGCGGGCCGGCTGCAGCCGTTCCGCGAATTCGCGCGACCCACCCGCGGCGTCGAAGCAGCGAGCCAGACGTAGAGACGCAAAACGGCAGGGTGAACGGAGGAGTGTCAGGCACTCGCCGGAGTGATCTCAGGATTGGATATCGGAAGCGGAGGGCCCATTGGCCCTACCCGGACCTCGGATCGATGGGCGACGCTACGGATGACGGTCGTCCTTCATCGGACCCACGGGAGTGGTGTGAATGGCGGGCATGGTGAGGCCAACGCTGCGAGAGCTGTTGCTCGAGCTCCGCGAAGTTGCCGGCGATCTGCCCTTGTTCTTGACCGCGCCGCTGTATCGGCGTTGGCATCTCCGTTGGGGGGCGACGCGGTCCGAAGTCGCCGGCGTTCTTCCCGGCGATCACCTCTTGCCGAATGCGCAGTTCAACGCGACGAGGGCGATCACCGTCGATGGGCCGCCGAGCGACGTGTGGCCGTGGCTCGTGCAGGTCGGCTGCTCGCGCGCCGGTTGGTACAGCAACGATCTTCTCGACAACCTCGGCCGGCCCAGCGCCACCACTATCGTCGCGCACCTCCAGCACCTCGAGGTCGGTCAGTGGGTGCCGATGTCGCCGACATCCTCGCCGTCGGATCGCACCGCGTTCAGGGTCCACTCCTTCCAGGTCAACGAGTGGCTGCTCTGGACGAAGCCCGACAGCACCTGGTCGTGGCAGCTGACTCCAACCGACGGCGGCGGAACGCGACTCGTCACGCGAATCCACGCGGCGTACGACTGGCGGCACCCGCTCGTGGCGGTCCTGGGCGTGCTCCTCATGGAGTTCGGCGACTTCGCGATGATCCGAAGGATGCTCTACGGGATCAAAGCGCGAGCCGAGTCGATCGCGCAGGAATCGGAAGCGGTCAGCCCGCCTCGGAGTGCGTGACGGGGGCCTCGCCCATCCACTCCCGCAGCGTGTTCTTCAGCTTGGTCTGCTGGATGAAGATGTCGTGCTCGGGCCGCAGCGCAGGATCGGCGGGTTGCGGAGACTTGAAGTAGAAGCTCAGCCACTCCTGCACACCCTTCTCACCGGCCCGAGCCGCGAGATCGAAGAACAGGGCGAGGTCGAGCACGAGCGGTGCGGCGAGTATCGAGTCGCGGCACAAGAAGTCGACCTTGATCTGCATCGGATAGCCCATCCACCCGAAGATGTCGATGTTGTCCCATCCCTCCTTGTTGTCACCGCGAGGCGGGTAGTAGTTGATCCGCACGACGTGGTCGATCTCCCCGTACAGGTGCGGGTACTCCTCGGGCTGCAAGATCGCGTCGAGCACGCCCAGCTTGGACACTTCCTTCGACCTGAAGTTTTCCGGTTCGTCGAGCACCTCGCCGTCGCGGTTGCCGAGGATGTTCGTCGAGAACCACCCGCGCATGCCCAACATGCGTGACTTGAAGCCCGGTGCGAGGATCGTCTTCATCAACGTCTGGCCGGTCTTGAAGTCCTTGCCTCCGATCGGCACCTCGTTCCGATCAGCGAGCTCGAGCATGCACGGCAGATCGCACGAGAGGTTCGGTGCACCGTTGGCATAGGGCACGCGCGACTGGAGAGCCGCGTACGTGTAGATCTGGCTCGGGCTGATCTCGACGTCGTTGTCCTGCAGGCCGGCCTCGAAGCTCGCGAGACTCCGGTGGACTGCGCTGGGCTCGCGATAGGCCTCGGTCGAGCCACACCACACCATGACGAGACGGTCACAGCCGTTCTCGGCACGGAACTGCTCGATGTCGGCCATGAGCGCCTCGGCCAGCTCCATCTTGTTGGCGCGTTTCTTCACGCGGAAGCCGTCGAGCTTCTTCACCCAGTTCCGGTCGAACACGGCGTCCATCGCGACGACACTTTCGAGCTGTGACGAAACGGGCGCGATGTCGCGCTCCTCGAGCACGCCCGCAGTGCGCGCCGCCTCGAGCGCGTTGGCCGAGATCGGATCCCACCCGCCGAAGACGAGGTCGTCGAGCCGTGCCAACGGGACGAAGTCGCGGATCAGCGGATTGCGACCCTCGCCACGTGCGCCAAGACGGATGTGCGCCATCTGCGAGACAGAGCCGATCGGCACCGCGCCCGTGCGGCGCGCGGTTTCGACTCCGGCGATGACGGTCGACGACACCGCGCCCAGGCCGGGCAGGAGCACGCCGAGCTTGCCGCCGGGCGGGGCGATCTCACGAGGTTGGGGCATCGGTCCATCCTTGAGTAATTCCAAAGCAATGACAATCTCTGTTCAGACTTACTGAACTATTCTCCCCGTATGGCTGCCCTGCCGAACCTGACGGTGCAGCAGCTCGAGTACTTGGTAGCGGTCACCTCGGCGCCGACCTGGGCCGACGCCGCCGCGCAGGTGGGTGTGACCCAGTCGGCCCTCTCCCAGGGTCTCGCCGAGCTCGAACGGCGCGTCGGTGTCGTGCTCTTCGAGCGCCAGGGCCGGCGGCGCGTGCTCAGTCCGTCGGCCGAGCCCGTGCTCGCGCACGCGCGGGCGGTGGTCGCCGGCACTCGCGACCTCGCACACTGGGCGGAGCGCCATCGCTCGGGCAACGAAGGCACCTTGCGCCTCGGCATGATCGACGCTGCTGCCGTCCACTACTACCCGCGTGTTCTGCGCAGGTTTCGTGAGGCGCGCCGGGCGGTGGAGCTGCGCCTGACCGTGGCGCCATCGGAGCCGCTGATCGCAGACCTCGTGCGCAGCGATCTGGATCTCGTCGTGTGTGTCGAACCGCCAACTCCCGTCGACGGGATCGAGTGGTCGCCACTGCGCAGCGACGAGCTCGCGGTCTACGCGCCGCCGAATGCCGAGGTCGGCTCACCGCAATCGTGGGGACCGTGGGTCAGCTTCCCCGCATCGTCGCACACGCGGGCGGTCATCGGCTCGGCACTGCGCGAGCTCGGCGCGACCTTTGATGTTGTTGCCGAGTCTCATCAACCCGAGGTCTTGCGTGAGATGGTCGCGCTCGGAATGGGTTGGACCGTGCTCCCGACCGCGCAGGCCGGCGGGTTGAAGCCCGCCCTCGGCAAGCCAGTTGCCGAGCGGCGGCTCGTGGTCGCGCGCCGCATCGGCGCGGCGCCCCATCCGATTGCCGACGCCTTGGTCGCCTCGCTCGCATTGTCGCGACGTGCAGAACGGACGAGGTGATGACTCGGCCATTCGGCGACGGACACGGCGCCGGCCAGGTCGAGTCGGCCTACTTCAGGACCGTCGTCGCGTAGCCCACGAACCCGACGATCGCGCAGGCGACAAGTGCCGCGTCGTGCCGGCTATCAGTCCGTCACACAGCGGCCACGCTCCGCGAGCAGGCCGATCCTTGACCGATACCGTCTAGATCCTTGCCTCGCCGTCGTTGCACAATCGCTCGAGAACGACGGCCCCCAATCCTTCGTTTGGTTACACGACCCGTCGCCCGCAGCGTCGGGTCGTGGCGCGTTCGGCCCACCTCATTTCTGTTGTAGAAGACGAACGCTTTCGCACGTAGCGTCCCCCCACGGGGCGGCCCGGTCGCAGCGTTGCGACACTCGCATTGGGGGCCATGCAGAGTTGGCGCGTCACGATCACCGTTCGGGCGACGGCGGTCGTGACGTGCGCTCTGTAACCGCTTGCCGCTCTCTGGTGCTGCTGTGTGCTCTGCAGCCACCTCGATCGTGCCGTAGATGCCGCGCGGCACAGTTCGTAACGTCGCAATGCGAGTGACGGCGCAACGGTCGCTCGTCGTTGCGGCCCGCCTGTGTCTCGCCCGACTCACGGCGGGTCGTGACGCGCGGAAGCCCTGAATTCTCGGCGACGCTCCGAGGCGCTCGGCGTTGGCGGAGGTGCCGGCCGCGAACGAGAAGAGTCGGCGTGAGACAATGCGCTCGTGGCGGCCTCGGACCCGGTGATCAAGAGCGTGCGCCTGCTGGGCGGTGTACACGCGGTCGCGGTCGACGGCTCGGCGATCGACCTGCCCAGTGCGAGCCAGCGGCGGTTGCTCGCGATCCTGGCGCTCCACTCGCCGCGCCGGCTCCGATCGGAGTGGCTCGCGGACACCTTGGGGATCACGCCCGGCGCGTTGCGGATGTTGGTCTCCAGAGTACGAACGGCCATCGGCGAAACCGTCCTGCAAACCTCGAGCACGGGCTACTCGGTGGTGACCGACGTCGACGTGTTGCAGTTCTCCGAGGCCGTCGCCGGCGCCGCCGAGGCCGACGATCGGATGCGAGGCCTGGAGCGCGCGCTCGGGCTGTGGATCGGACCCGCGCTCGAGGAGTTCGCGGGCGAGGAATGGGCCGACGGCGAGATCGCGCGGTTGACCGAACTGCATGCCGCGACGATCGATGACTATGCCGAGGAGCTGATCTCGGCGCGCCGCGCCGCCGACGCGGTCGCGGTGCTCGAAGCCCAGGTCGCGCGGCACCCGTATCGCGACAGCTCGCGTGGACTCTTGATCCGCGCCCTGGCGAGCGCAGGTCGCCAGGGCGACGCGCTGCGCGCGTTCCAGCAGTACCGGTCACTTCTCATCGAGGAGCTCGGGACCGAGCCTTCGCCGGATGTCGTCCGTATCGAGCGCCGCGTCGCCACGAGCTGGGACGGCATCGACACCGATAACGACCCCGATTCCGACCCGGCCGCCCCGGCGCCGATCGGCGCAGTCACGGTCCCGCTCCCGAGCGCGTTGGCGCACGCGGCTCGTTTCGTCGGCCGCGCCAGCGAGCTGGACGCGCTCGCCGAGGAGCTCGCGCAGGTGCGCGGGTCGGGGTTACACGGCGTGGTGCTCAGAGGTGAACCGGGCATCGGCAAGACCACGTTGTTGACGGCGTTCGCGCAATCGGTGGTCTCGAAGGCCGACGCGACCGTCATCTACGGGCGGTGCGACGAGACCGGGATACCGCTCCAACCGTTTCGCAGCGTGCTGGCCGACTGCGTCGAACACGCGCCGGTCGACCTCCTGGCCGAGCACGTCGCGCGGTGCGGTGGCGAGCTCGTGCGGATCTGCCCACTGCTCGCAACGCGAGTCGAGACCGCTCCCGACCCGACGGTGTCCGACGACGCCACCGAACGGTTCCTCGTGTTCGAGGCCGCGACGGATCTCCTCCGTCGCATCGCGGCGCCGCGGCCGCTCGTGCTGATGTTCGACGACCTCCAGTGGGCGGAGCCGACTGCATTGTTGATGTTGCGTCACATCACGCACGCGCTGGCCGCCGCGCCGGTTCTCGTTGTTGCCAGCAGCCGCGACCCCGGTGAGCACGCGTCGGAGCAATTGCGTGCTGCGCTGACCGATCTCGAACGCGGCGAGCATCGCGGTTTGCAGCTCGCCGGTTTCGACGACGACGAGCTGGCCGCGTTGGTCGCCATCGCCGCGCCGGTGACCGGCGACGTTGAGGCGCGTCGCGTTGCCGCCGCGTTACGGGTGGAGACGGCCGGTAACCCGCTCTACGCATCGCAGCTCATCCGGCACTGGGTCGAGTCGGGCCGCTTGGACGATGCGGGCGTGACCGCGTCGGACTTGCCCGCCGCGAGTGTCGAAGATGTACCGCCAAGCTTGCGCGACGTTGTGTGGAGCCGGGTC
>CAZLEC010000137.1:0-9393 GCA_964558245.1 uncultured Burkholderiales bacterium
AGAACACGTTGAACCGCAAGTACCTGATGCAGGCGATCGACGGTTCGCTCGAGCGGCTCGGCCTCGACTTCGTCGACCTGCTCTACTGCCACCGCGCCGACCCGAACACCCCCATCTAGGAGACGGTGTGGGCGATGTCCGACATCGTGGCCAGCGGGCGCGCGAACTATTGGGGAACGTCCGAGTGGACGGCCGACGAGATCCGGGCCGCGTGGCTCATCGCCGACAAGCACCACCTGCACAAGCCGGTGATGGAGCAGCCGCAGTACAACCTGCTCGCGCGCGGACGAGTCGAGTTCGAGTACCTGCGCCTCTACGAGGACATCGGGCTCGGGCTCACCACGTACAGCCCGCTCGCATCGGGCGTGCTGACCGGTAAGTACCTCGACGGCATTCCCGAGGGCAGCCGCGGATCGCTTCCCGGCTACGAGTGGCTGCACTACTCGATGAACAACGAGAAGACGAAAGACCGCGTGCGCCGGTTGCAGGCGATCGCCGCGGATCTCGACTGCTCCCTCGCGCAGCTCTCGCTCGCGTGGTGCGCGAAGAATCCGCGGGTGTCGTCGGTGATCACCGGCGCGAGCCGGGTCGATCAGGTGCGGGAGAACCTCGTGGCGCTCGACGTCATGGAACGACTCGACGCGTCGGTGATGGAACGCATCGAAGCGGCGCTGCGCGGACCGAGTTAGGCGTCGGGGAGCGGCTCCGTGCGCTCCCACACCATCAGCTGACCTGACTCCCCGGGCGCTTCTGGGGTGCGCGTCTCGGTGCGCACGAGGGTGAACCCCAGGCCACGAGGAACCGCCGCGCTGCGCACGTTGGCTTCGTCGCACCGGATGCACACGGTGGTGATGCCGTCGAGCTCCAGGCACGCGTTCGTGAGCGCGCGGCTCGCGCGGGTGGCGTACCCCCGGCCGATCGCGTCCACGTGGACCCAGTAGCCGATCTCGATCGTGGCCGGCCACTTGCGCGCCATCAATCCGAAGGCGCCCACCATCGACGACTCGTTCCGGGGCAGCAGGCCGTATTGCCATTCGTCGCCGAGTGCGGCTTTGTGCTTCGCGCCCCGCAGGCGTTGGCGCTGGAACGACTCGCGGGTCGATTCCTCGTTGGCCCACGGCATCCACGGCGTGAGGTGTTCGAGGCTCTCACGAACGGAATGCGCGACCATGCCCGCGTCGCTCACGCGGAGCAACCGGAGCACGAGGTCGTCGGCGAGCTTGAGGCGCGTCGGTGGCGCGATGGTCATCGTCACATTGTGACCGACGCGAGCGATGCGCGGACCCAACGGGCGAACGCGCCGTCGGCTTCCACCAACGCTGCGGGCGAACCCTGTTCGACGATACGGCCGTGCTCCATCGCGATGACGCGCTCCGCGCGTTGGGCAGTTGGCACCCGGTGCGCGATCACGATCGCGGTGCGGCCGGCGAGCAGCTTCCCCAGCGCCCGCTCCACGAGCGCGTCGGTGGCCGGATCGAGATTCGAGGTCGCTTCGTCGAGCACGATCACCGCCGGATCCGCCAGGAAGGCCCGTGCGAGGGCGACGAGCTGGCGCTGGCCGGACGAGAGCGTGAGCCCGCGGTTCGCGACCGCGGCGTCGAGACCGCCCGGGATGCGGTCGATCGCGTCGCCGAAGCCGATCTCGCGGCACGCTCGTTCGACGTCGGCCCGGCTCGCGCCCCGGCGCCCGAGCGCGATGTTGCTCCCGATCGTGCCGTCGAACAGGAACCCCTCCTGGGGCACCACCACGACGTCGCGCCGCAACGACGTCGACTCCACGTGCCGGAGGTCCTGCCCGTCGATGCGGATGGAGCCCTCGCTCGGGTCGTAGAAATGGCCGATCAGCTTGGCCAGCGTCGACTTGCCCGCGCCGCTCGTGCCGACGACGGCAACGCGCTCTCCGGGTGCGATCACGAGGTCGAGGTCGGCGACCGCGGCCGGCGCGTCCTCGCTGTACCGGAACGTGACGCCATCGAGGTCGATGCGGCCGGCACCCCGCGCGAACTCCGCGGCGTCGGGTGCGTCGACGAGTGCGGGCGCCCGGCCGAGGAAGGCGAACGTGCGGCTGAACGCGGCGCCCGCGGTCTGGAGCAGCGACGTCAGCTCGATGAACTGCTCGATGGGCTCGAACAACCGGGTGAGGAACAGGGTGAACGCGATGACAGTGCCGACCTGCACTTCGTTGCGGTTGGCCAGCACGGCTCCGTAGCCGATGATGATCGCGAGCGCGACCGGGTTCATGAACTCGATGACGGCGTAGAAGCGCGCGGTGATGCTGCCGCTCCGCCGGCGCGCGTCGAAGGTCGCGTCGTTGACCCCTTCGAACGCGCGCCGCTGCGGTGCCTCGTTGCGGTAGGCCTGAACCACCCGCATGCCCACGAGGGCCTCGTTCACGTGGTTGAGCATCTCGGCCATCGACTCGCGGTAGCCCATCTGCACGTCGTAGGCGCGCGGCCGGTACCAGCGGCCCGCGACCACGAGCACCGGCACGATCGCGAGGGTCGCGAGCGCGAGCTGCCACGACTGCGTGAACATCACGATAGTCGTGAGCACCAACAGCAGGATGCCGCGCAGCAGGAGCGACAGACCCTGCTGCAGGAACTCCTGCAGGCCTTCGACGTCGGAGGTCAGGCGCGCGACCACTCGGCCCGACGGCTCGTGTGAGAAGTAGTCGAGGTCGAGCGCGTGCAAGTGCGCCAGCAGCCGGCGGCGGAGGTCGGCCAGGTAGTCCTCGCCGAACCGGCCCATCCAGCGCAGCTCCACGTACGAGCCGGCAACCACGCCGGCGACGAGCACCAGGCCGACCGCGACGCACCAGGCGATCGTGCCCGTCGAGTGGTGGATCACACCGCGGTCGATCGCGACGGAGACCACCAACGGCGTGACGACCTGACACACCACCCCGAGCACGACGCCCACCAGTGCGATGTATCCCGGGCGGGCGAACGGCCGGAAGTCGGCGACGAGGCGCCGGATCGGGACGCGCGGGGAACGCTCGATCGCGCTCACGGCCGGGTCGCCGTCTCGTCGAGCGCGAGTGCGTGCCGGTACGCAGGAAGCGCCAGCAGCTCGTCGTGGGTGCCGTCGGCGATCACGCGCCCCGCGTCGAGGAGCAGCACGCGGTCGGCAAGGCTGATGGTCTCGATCCGGTGCGCGATCACGAGCGTCGTGCGGCCCTTCATCGCCTCCAGCAGCCCGCGGCGGATCGCGGCCTCGGTGGGCGGGTCGACGGCGCTCATCGCGTCGTCGAGGATCAGCAGGCGCGAGTCGCGCAGGATCGCGCGCGCGATTGCCAGCCGCTGGCGCTGCCCGCCCGACAGCGAGTAGCCCTGCGGGCCCACCACGGTCTCGTAGCCGCGCGGGAGCGCGCGGATGAAGTCGTCGGCCTCGGCCAACGTCGCCGCGCGCTCGATCTCGCGGTCGGACGCGTCCGGACGACCGATGCGGAGGTTCTCGCGGATGCTCGCGGTGAACACGACCGTGTCCTCGAACACGATCGAGATCGCGCGCCGGAGGTCTTCCAGGCGGAGCTCGTTCACGGGCTGACCGTCGAGGAGGACGCGGCCGCGCTCGGGGTCGTAGAAGCGACACGTGAGGAACGCGGCCGTCGTCTTGCCCGAGCCGCTGGCGCCGACGAACGCCACCGACGAGCCGGCCGCGATGTCGAGGTCGAGGTCGGGGAGCACGGTTCGTCCGGCTGTGTAGCCGAAGGTCACGTGGTCGAAGCGCACTGCGCCACCGCCGGGACGCAGCGCGTGCGCGTGCGCCGACTCCGTCACGTCGGGTTCGGCATCGAGCACCTCGGCGATGCGGGCCGCGGCGGCCGACGCCTGCGGCCACTTCGCGAGGAACTCGGCGCCCACTGCAACCGGAGCCACGAGGATCGCGAGGTACTGGAGGAACGCGAGCAGGTGCCCGGGTGTGATGTGGCTGGTGGCGCCGAGCCAGCCCCCGAGCCCGACGACCACGACGAACGCGCACCCGGGGCCGGCGATGAGCGCGGCCTGGAAGCTCGCGCGCGCCACCGCGAGGGAGATACCGGCCTCGCGTGTGTTGCTCGCGAGGTCCGCGCCGGTCTGTTGGAATTGGCGTTCGAACCCGTGCCCCTTCACGACGCGGATTCCCTGCACCTGTTGCTCGACGAACTCGGACCACTCGCCGAGCCGCTCCTGCACGCTCAGCGACGCGGGATAGAGCGACGCGGCGCGGCGGAGCGCGATGGCGATGCCGATCGCGACGACCAGGGCGACCGCGCCGGCGAGGAGCGGCTGCACGAACAGCAGGATGACGACGCCGAACACGAACATCGCGCACGACTGGATCCCCCACGGCAACGGGTTGAGGACCTGCTCGACCGCGGTCACGTCGGTGGAGGCGCGGGCCATGAGCTGTCCGGCTCCCATGCGGTCGTGGAACGAGAACGAGAGCCGCTGGAAGTGGTCGTAGAGGCGGCTCCGCAGGTCGTTCGCCATGTGGGCCGGGCCCTTGGTTGCCTGGTACTTGCGCAGTGCGCCGGCGAACGCGCGCAAGCCGCCGAGCGCGAGGAGGATGATCACGTAGCCGCGCAGCCGGCCGCGGTGGTGGTGGGTGATCACGGTGTCGATCACCGCGCCCGCGACGAGTGGCGTCGTGAGCACGACCGCGGTGTAGAGCGTGGCCCCGCTGAGGGCGAAGATCAGGTGCCGGCGACGCGCCAGCACCGTGTGGCGAATCAACCGGAAGCCGGCGCGGCGGCGCTCGTCGGCGGTCGGCGGCGTGCTCACGTCGTCCCCCTCGTCGGCGGCAACCTATCCGACCGGACGGGAGCGGCCGGTCTGATTTTTACGACCTGGGCAGGATCCCGTCGGCGACGAGGAGGGCGGCGATCGGCTTCGCCAACTGCTGCGAGTACGGGGCCGTGATGTGCTGCGGGTCGATCTTCACCACGACTCCGTGCACGATCGGGTCGCAGATCGGCAGGTACGGGCATACCAGCCGGTCGAGGTCGAGCGCGTACAGGTCGGTTCCGTTGGCGATCGAGCGGTAGTAGCGCTCCAGCTTCGTGGGCCGGGCCGTCGCGACGTATCGGCACGCGTCGAGGAACCTCTCCTTGGAGAGACAGGTGAACGGGTCGAAGGTTCCCGGCGCGACCGGTAGCGGCTCGATCACGAGGATCTTGCGGCCCGGTTTGCGGAGCTCGTCGATCGAGCGTGACGTGAGCGTACGGAGGGTGCTCTCGAGCGCCTTGCGGTTGGAGCTGACGACGGTGCCGTCGGGGAGCCGCACGTTCGACGGCGCGTTCGGGTCGTCGAAGGCATGATGTGCGAGCACCACGATGCTCGGATCGAATTCGGGCACGACGTGCCGGTACCAGGCGTCTTGGCGCCCGCGACAAACGCGCGGAAGGCTGATCGACGCAGCCGCGGGCGCCTCCACGAGGCCCTGTTGCCACGGACAGTTCGGGCTGAACGCGACCGCGAGCGTGAGCGAGTACGTCCGCGCGATGGCGGCGAACGCGGGAATGAGCATCTCCGCGTGGCTGTCGCCCATGAGGAGGACTCGCGGCCCGCGTCCGGAGACGACCACGCAGGGCCCGGCGGCCTTGCCGATGCACTTCCCCACATAGGGATCGGTCCGAATCGCGTCGAGATCGAGGTCGGCCGGCACCGGCGTGCGGGTCTCGCCCGCGGCAGTCGCGCCGCCCGGTGCCGGAGCCGACGTCGCGGCCGCGCTGCGGTCGTGGTGCAGGATCGCGGGCACCACCACGAGCCCGCCGACAAGACTGGTCGCGAGGCCAATCGCGATCACCGCCGCTCGATGGCGATCGAGCGCGGCCGACATGCGCACGTGTTGCTCGAGGACTTCGAAGCTCAGCGCGGCCAACGCGGTGCCGATCAAGCACGTCAGCGCGAAGAGTGAGACCGAATTCGGATGGAATCGCTGGGTGGCGATGACGATCACCGGCCAGTGCCACAAATAGGTGCCGTACGACACGCGCCCCAGATACGTCGCGCTCGGCGCCGACAGCACCCGGTTCACCACGCCCGCTCCCGAGACCTCGAGCGCGATGATGAGACCGCAGGTGGCGATCGTTGCCGCGACGCCGCGTTGGATCTCGCCGAGGTGCACAACCCGCGTGCCGATCACGATCAGCAGGGCGAGGTTCAGGGGCGCCAGGGCCTGCGCCGAGCGTTTCCGCCGGCGCGCGGCGTCGAGCACGCTCGGCGTGATCGCGAGCAGGGCGCCGGCCAAGAGCTCGTATGCGCGCGTGTCGGTGCCGTAGTAGGCGCGGCTCACGTTGACGGTCGAGAGGTGGAGCGCGCCGAGGAGCGACGCCGTGAAGCCGGCTGCGATCACGAGTCGTACGACGTCCCACTGCCGGTCGCCGGCGCGCCGCGCGAGCACGTAGACCGCGCTCAACAGGATCGGCCAACACAGGTAGAACTGCTCCTCGACCGCGAGCGACCAGAAGTGCACGACCGGGTTGGTGTTGACGTTGGCGGCGAAGTAGTCGTTCGACTGACGGATGAAATGCCAGTTGGCGACGTAGAGGAACGCCGACCGGAACCCGCCGAGCGCGCTGCTGACGTCGGCGGGCGCCGCGATCGCCGTGTACACGGCCGCGGTGACGACGAGCGCCACGAACGCGGCCGGGAGGAGCCGCCGGATGCGACGCGAGTAGAAGCGTCGGAAGTCGATCCGGTCCGTCGCCCGGAGATCGCGGAGGAGGAGCAACGTGACGAGATAGCCCGACAGGACGAAGAACACGTCGACGCCGATGAAGCCGCCGGAGAACGTGCGGACTCCGGCGTGGTAGGCGACGACGAGGTAGACGGCGACCGCCCGCAGCCCGTCGAGTTGCGGCCGATAGTGCGAGGGCGGCGGGAGCGCGGCCGTCGGGCGCGCGGCCGAGTCGGTTGCCACGCCCCCGTCCATACCCGGACCGATCCTTCTCTTCGAGGCGCGAAAGCCTCGCGCGGGGCGGGTTGGGCCGCAACGTGAACCGGCTCGACTTCGCTATCTCGGACAGTTACTATCCGGATTAGACGACACCGCAAACCGACGTGGAGGTTGCCATGCGGGTATTCGTGACCGGAGCGACCGGGGTGTTGGGCCGCCGAGCAGTTCCGGCGTTGGTCGCGGCCGGGCACGACGTGACCGCGCTCGTGCGCTCGCCGATGAAGGCCGACGTCGCGCGCTCGCTCGGCGCGACGCCCGTAGAGGTCGGCCTCTTCGATCCCGACGGGTTGCGCGCGGCCGTCGCGGGCCACGACGCGGTGTGCAATCTCGCAACGCACATCCCGCCCGCACTCCGGGCCGCCGACCCGAAAGCGTGGCAGGAGAACGACCGCATTCGCACCGAGGGCTCACGCAATCTCGTCGACGCCGCGTTGGCCGCGGGCGCGGTCTGCTACGTGCAGGAGTCGATCGCGTTCCTCTACGGGGAGCACGGTGACGCCTGGATCGACGCGACGAACGCGCGGATCGTCGACACTCGCTTCTCCGCGTCGGTGAAGATCGCAGAGTCGCAGGCCGCGCGCTTCGCCGATGGCGGCGGGCGGTGGATCGTGTTGCGCTTCGGCGAGTTCTCGGCCCCCGAGAGCGAGCACACGTTGACCGTCATGCGCGCGGCCCGGCGCGGCGTCGCCGTCGAGCCCGGTCGGTCCGACGCATTCTTCCCATCGATCTCCGCCGACGATGCGGCGGCCGCCGTCGTCGCCGCGCTCGGGGCTCCGAGCGGCACCTACGACGTCGTCGACGAGCCGGAGACGCGCGGCAACTCACGCGTCGCGCTCGCCGCCGCCGTCGGCCGGCGGCGGTTGCACCTCCTCGGGAGCACCAAGCGCGTGGTGGGCCCGCTCGCGGACTCGCAACGCGTGTCGAGCCGGCGCTGGCGCGATGCGACGGGTTGGGCGCCCCGGTCGGCGCGCCCGGAGGACCGCTGGCCGGCGCTCGCGCGCGCCGCGGGCATCGAGCCCGCGCTCCCCGGGCGCGTCCGGATGCTGCTGTGGCTGCTCGCGCTCGGCAACCTCGGCGTCGGGGTGCAGGCGCTGTTCACGCCTCGTTCGTTCTACGACGACTTCCCGATCGGGCGAGGCTGGGTGGCGATGGACGGTCCGTACAACCAGCATCTCGTGCGCGACGTCGGTTCGCTCAACCTGGCCTTGGTCGTGCTCGTGTTCGCGGCATTGGTGATCGGCACCCGCACGATGGCGCGAACTGCGATGATCGTGTGGCTGGTCAACGCCGTCCCCCACTTCCTCTACCACCTGCGCCACCTGACGATGCTAATGCCCGGCGCCGACAAGATCGGGATCGTCGCGACACTCGGCTTCGCGGCACTCGCACCGATTGCGGTGCTGGTGTGGACCTGGCGGGCGCCCGAGCTCGGCACCCCACGCCCGGCGCGGGTCGACGTACCGTTGGCGGCGTGAAGGTCGCGGGTATCCAGCACGACATCGTCTGGGAAGACCGCGACGCAAACTTCGCGCGCCTCGCGCCGATGATCGCGACCGCCGCGTCCGACGGTGCCGAGCTCGTGGTGCTGACCGAGATGTTCTCGACCGGTTTCTCCATGGACGTGGACCGCGTCGGCGAGGCCCCCGGCGGCCCGAGCGCGTCGTTCCTGTCGGAGCAGGCACGTGCGAACGGCGTGTGGGTCTGCGGCTCGCTGCCCGAGCGCCCGTCTTGGAGTGCGCGGCCCTTCAACCAACTCGTGCTGGCCGCACCCGATGGCTCGACGCATCGCTACGCGAAGATCCACCCGTTCGGCTACGGCGCCGAGCCCGATCACTACGCGGCCGGCGACGCGTTCCTCACCGTCGAGGTGCGTGGTGTCCGCTGCAGCTTCTTCGTGTGTTACGACCTGCGGTTCGCCGACGAATTCTGGCCGCTCGCGCCCGCGACCGACTGCTACGTGGTCGTCGCCAACTGGCCCCGCCAACGCCGGGCCCACTGGACTGCGCTGCTGGCGGCGCGCGCGATCGAGAACCAGGCGTACGTCGTCGGGGTCAACCGGGTCGGGAGCGGCGACGGGCTCACCTACGTCGGCGACTCCGTGATCCTCGATCCGCTCGGGGAGCCGGTCTCCTCGGCCGGCGACCGAGAGTGCGTGATGGCCGGTGAGGTCGACCCCGACCGCGTGCGGGCGGTGCGGGAGAAGTTCCCGTTCTTGCGCGATCGCCGCTAGTTGCGAGAACGTGTTCTACCTTTCGCCGGCCCAAAGGATTCGCGCATGCAATTCGCCCTGTTCTACGAGATCCCCGTCGCCCGACCCTGGGGTCCGGAGAGCGAGCACCTCGCGTACAAGAACACGCTCGAGCAGGCGATCGCCGGTGAGCAGGCCGGCTTCCACGCCTTTTGGACCGTCGAGCACCACTTCCTCGAGGAGTACTCGCACTGCTCGAACCCGGA
>CAZLEC010000138.1:0-9390 GCA_964558245.1 uncultured Burkholderiales bacterium
AGTACGACCTGATCCAGAACGCGTTGGAGCAGATCGAATACGCGGATCGCATCGGTTTCGACTACGCGTGGGAGGTCGAACACCACTTCTTGGAGGAGTACTCGCACTCCAGCGCACCCGAAGTGTTCCTCGCCGCCGCGTCGCAGCGCACGCAGCGCATCCGCCTCGGGCACGGCATCGTGCAGACGCCTCCGGCGTTCAACCATCCGGCGCGGATCGCGGAGCGCATCTCGATGCTCGACCTCGTGTCGAACGGTCGGGTCGACTTCGGCACCGGTGAGTCGTCGTCGGAGGCGGAGCTCGGCGGGTTCATGGTCGACCCGGCGGAGAAGCGCGCGATGTGGGAAGAGGGCCTCCGCGTCGCGGTGCGCTGCATGACCGAGGAGCCGTTCACGGGGTTCTCGGGCGCGCACGTGACGATGCCGCCGCGCAACGTCGTGCCCAAGCCGCGCCAGAAGCCGCACCCGCCGCTGTGGGTCGCGTGCAGTCGCCGCGACACGATTCACATGGCCGCCCAGCACGGGATCGGCGCGCTCGCGTTCGCGTTCGTCGACCCCGAAGAGGCGAAGTACTGGGCCGACGACTACTACGAGACGCTCGCGCGCGACGGCGTGCCCATCGGCGACGCGGTGAACGCCAACCTCGCGTGCGTCACCACCTTCATGTGTCACGACGACGAAGACGAAGCGCTCCGCCGCGGGATCGAGGGCGCGAACTTCTTCGGCTACTCCCTCGCGCACTATTACGTGTTCGGCCGGCACCAGCCCGCGCGAACGAGCGTGTGGGACGAGTTCCAGGCGTGCCGCGCCGAGCAGGGCTTCGATCCCGAGGCGGTGCAGGCCGCGGCCGACAACTCGGATCGCCTCGGCGCGAAGGTCGTCGAGCAGGGCGTGGGCGGGCTGCGCGGCGCGGTCGGCACGCCCGACCAAATCCGCGACTACCTCGCGCGTTACGAGGAGTGCGGTGTCGACCAGGTGATCTTCTGCTTCCAGGCCGGCAAGAACCGCCACGAGCACATCATGGAGGCGCTCGAGCTGTTCGGACGCGAGGTGCTGCCGGAGTTCGCGGAGCGCGACGAGAAGCTGCAGCGCGACAAGGAGCAGCGGCTCGCGCCGGTGATCGACGCGGTGCTCGCGCGCAAGCCGACCGCCGATCACCCGCCGCTGCCGACGCCCGACTATGCCTTCCCGGCCATGCCGCGAGCGATGGCCGATCGGGCCGGGAACGACGACTTCCAGAAGATGCTCGACGACTTCGCCCGCCAGACCGCGGTCGGTCCCGGCGGCATCGAAGGACTCATCGGCAGCCGGTAACGGGCCCGGCCAGGCGCAGAGCGGAGGCCCGGACGGTGTTGGGGAGCCGGCCGGTGATGGAGGGCCGGAGCTCGTAGCCGAGTAGTTACGTCACCAGGCGGGTTGTTGGCACTCGCCGTTGCTGTCGACGGCCGAGCGCGACGCGCCGGCTCCGTACGACACGCCGTCGGTGTCGTTGTCGGTGATGCAGAACCAGCGCCCGCTCGCGCTGCGGGCCACGAAGAACACGTCGTGCCGGTCCTGGGCGAGCAGGCCGACGGCGGCCGCGCTCGCCTGATCGAGCGCGACGAACTTCACGTTCGGTACGAGTGGCGCGAGGCTTGCGGGTGTTACCGCGGTGAAGTCGTAGGTGCGGTCGTAGATCGACTTGGCGGCGTTGAGCGCGGTCGTGAGGACGAACTGCGCCAGATGATCGGCGGTCACCGGGTTCGGCGGGGTGGTGAGCGGCGGCGCGTGACGCGTGGTCGGCGTCGCTGGGGGATGTGCGGTCGTGGGGGGAGGCGATGTCGCCGGCGATGCCCCGTGGCCGGCGCTGCTCCCGCACGCGGTCGCCGCGAGGAGGACGAACACCACGAGTGCCCCGCCGATCGCGCCCCGAACCCGCATCGCACCGTTCCCGACTCGGTTCCAGTACGACCCGCGGGTGTGCTGGATCTACAACGCGGTGGATCGTAGGGCGGGCGCGGCCGCCGGCTGCGTCACCGCCGGTTCCGGCGCCGCCGCGGCGCCCGGTGCGGGGGAGGCCAACGCCGGGGCGGGTGCGGGCGGGCTGCTGCCCAAGCCGTCGCGTTGGTACGCGTCGTGCGCGTGATGCACCGCGGCGGGCGTCGATCGTTCGGCCGAGTGATCGCCGCGCACGCGTGCGGGCGCGGCGTCGGCCGCGGCCCGGGGACGCGGCTTGGTGTCCGAGCCGGTCGTGCCGCTCGGAGGCGGGTCGAAGTTCGCGAAGGAGTCGCCGCCGTGCGCGATGCTCCAGTTCTCGATCACACCGTCGCCGTTCGCGTCGAACAGCTCGGTAGGAGGCGGAGCGTCGCTCGTCGAGGGCGCGCGCGACACCGGCGGCTGTCCGCGGCCCGGCCGTGGAATCGCGTGCACGATCCCGCGCGCAAGTTGGTCGATCCTGACGTCCATACTCGTGCCATCCCTGGCATCGAGCCTCTCAACCCCACCCTGAGACTCGTATCGGCCCCGCCCGGACGCCGCTTGAGGGCGATCTACGCCCTGGATGCGCGCCCGTATCGACGAGTCGCCGGTGGGGCGCCCGTTACCCTGACCGCCATGTTCGAGCAGCTCGGTGAGCTTGCCACGGAGCTGGATCGACTCGAGGCCGAGCTCCCGGGAATCCAGGCGTCGGGAGACCGGCGCGCGTCTCGCGACGCGGGCCGCCGCTACGCCGAGCTGAAGCCGGTGGTCGATGCCTGGCGGGCCTGGACGGGTGCGGGCGAAGACCTCGCGGAGGCACGCGAGTTGCTGGCCGCCGAGACCGACGAAGAGATGCGTGAGTACCTGCGGGCCGAGATCGTGGCCAAGGAGCACGAGGTCGACGAGCTCGAGGCCCGGATCAAGGAGCTGCTGTTGCCACGCGACCCCAACGAGGGCCGCAACGTGATCGTCGAGATCCAAGGCGCCGAGGGCGGCGAGGAGGCGAACCTCTGGGCCGGCGACCTCTACCGCATGTACCAGCACTACGCCGAACGGCGCGGCCTCAAGACCGAGGTGCTTTCGAGCCAGCCCTCCGATCACGGAGGCTTCCGCGACGTGACGTTCCTCGTGAAGGGTTCCGAGGCGTGGAGCCGGCTCAAGTACGAAGGCGGCCCGCACCGGGTGCAGCGCGTACCGGAGACCGAGAGCCAGGGACGGGTGCACACGAGCGCGGCGACGGTCGCGATCCTGCCCGAAGCCGACGACGTCGACGTCGAGGTCGACCCGAACGATCTCGAGATCGACGTGTACCGATCGACCGGGCCCGGCGGCCAGTCGGTCAACACCACCGACTCGGCCGTACGGATCAAGCACGTGCCGACCGGCCTCGTCGTTTCGTGCCAGGACGAGAAGAGCCAACTCCAGAACAAGGACAAGGCGATGCGGATCCTCCGTTCGCGACTGCTGCAGGCGGAGCAGGAGCGCCAGCACGCCGAGGTGAGCGCGGCGCGGCGCGAGCAGGTGAAGGGCGGCGGGCGATCCGAGAAGATCCGCACCTATAACTTCAAGGACAACCGGGTCACGGATCACCGGATCGGGCTCACGCTCCACGCCCTCGACCGCGTGCTCGCCGGCGACCTCGACGAGATCATCGATTCGCTGGCGACCGACGAGCGCGAGCGTCAACTCGGTGGGGAGTGAACAGACATACCGATGAACAGTCAGTCGTCCTGGCGTGCGACCCGGGCGGAAGTCGTGCGGCGGCTCGCGGCCGCCGGCATCGTGACCGCGGAGGCAGAGGCTCGATTCTTGATCGAGGAGGTCTCGGGCCACACCGCGGCCGACTGGCCCAACGTCGCCGAGGAAGCCCCCACCGCGCGCGCCTGCGCCCGGCTCTGGCCCATGGTCGACCGCCGGGTCGGCGGTGAGCCGTTGCAGTACGTGCTCGGCTCCTGGTCGTTCCGGGGGCTCGACCTGATGGTCGACCGGCGCGTGTTGATCCCGCGCCCGGAGACCGAGCAGGTCGTGGAGGTCGCGCTGGAAGAGGCGCAACGGCGCGGCTTGCGCCGGGTCCGGCGCCGGCACTTGACGCTGGTCGACGCCGAGCCGGCGGCGGCCGTCGCCGACATCGGCACCGGCTCGGGGGCGATCGCGCTCGCCCTCGAAGCGGAGCTTCCCGACGTCTCGGTGTGGGCGACCGACGTGAGCCCCGATGCGCTCGACGTCGCCCGCGCCAACATCGCCGGCTGCGCGGCGACGCGGGTCCGTACGTCGGTGGGATCGTGGTTC
Organism: uncultured Burkholderiales bacterium; assembly: GCA_964558245.1. Taxonomy (GTDB): domain Bacteria; phylum Actinomycetota; class Acidimicrobiia; order IMCC26256; family PALSA-610; genus JBBQER01. The sequence goes on from CAZLEC010000138.1 coordinate 4,245, forward strand.
GACGCGCTGCCGGATGCGCTGCGGGGTGGGTTCGAGCTCGTCGTGTCGAACCCGCCGTACGTCGCCGAGAGCGAAGTGGGCGATCTGCCGGGCGAGGTGTCCGACTTCGAGCCCCGCGCCGCGCTCGTTTCGGGGCCGACGGGTCGGGAGGCACTCGAGTACCTGCTCGAGCACGCTCGCGACTGGCTCGTACCGGAGGGCTCGCTCGTATGCGAGCTGGCCCCGCACCAGGCGCACGTGATGATCGAGCGGGCGCGGGAGCTCGACTACGTCGAGGCGTTCGTGCGCACCGATCTCGCGGGCCGGGCGCGGGTGCTCGTGGCGCGGGCTGGGTAGCGTCTCCGTCGGCGCCGAGGTCGCGAGGAGCGGAAGAGTGAGCGACGATCAGCTCGATGTGGACGCGATGATCGAGCGGTTTCGCACGCGTGCGGCCGCGGTGCAGAACCGACCGCTCCCGCCGGTGGCCGGTGAGGAGCGGATGCGGTTCATCGAGCAGGCCCAGCTCGACTTCCAGGATTTCGCGATCGTCGGCGACGCGACGTGGACGTTCACCGACGGCATCCTGACCCTCACCGTCGACCTCCGCCCGAAATAGGGCCGGAGGTCGCAGCCGCTCAGTAGTGCCGGACTTGCTCGTCGGGGCGTTCGGCGGGGTCGAGTCGCTGGAGGAACGCACGGTCGATCGCGACCCAGAGCGTTTTCGAGAACGGGTAGGTGACCAGCGGACCGAGCCCGACGATGGGGACGAGGATCAACAGGAGCGGCACGACGGGGATGTTCGGGATGGTGAGCACGAGCGCGATCACGAAGGTGATCGCGAACGCGCCCCCGACGAGGATCGTGTTGATCGCGAGCGCGCCGGTCCAGTAGCCCGCTTCGCGCTCGAAGTGCAGGCCGCAGCGAGGGCAGTCGGCGACCATCGAGAACCAGTGGCGGAAGAGGTGACGACTCCCGCAGCGAGCGCATCGCAGGGTCGCGCCTCGCCCCATCATCCGAGCGCGCGAGGGTTGCATCGCTCCACCGTACCGACAGTTCGGCGGGCGCGTGCTACTCGAGACTCGCGGTGTTCGTCGTTCCGTCGTTCGTGAGGCGCACGGTGCGGCCCTCGTGGGCGTCGGTCGTGAGCGATCGGAGCGCGTCGGCATCGCGGATGTTCGCCATCGCCCGGCGCCCGTCGCCGGTCAGCGCGGTGACGATGCCCAGCGACGGTGTGCCGTCGCGTTCGAACGCGACCGACGTCGCTTCGAGCGTCACCGGGCCTTCCAGCAGCCCGGCCGGTTCCCTGCGGGGCGTCGCGTCGACCTGGGCCTGACTGGCGTCAGGATCGACGCGCCGGTAGCCGCGCGCGGGCGGAGTCGCCGACCACACCGCAGCCGCGTGCTTCGAGATGTACCAGCCGAGCGCGGTCGTGCACCCGAACGCCGCGGGATCGGCGCGGAGCAACTCCACCATGCGCGCGACCGCGTGGGTCGGGTAGTTGTTGACCGGCCCACCGGCGAAGCCGAGCCCGCCCGTGACGGTGAGCGGCCGCGGATCGTCGGGGCCGATGCCGAGCGCGCGCGTCGCGACCTGCACGGCCGACGGAAAGCAGGAGTAGAGATCGAATCGGGAAACGTCGTCGGTCGTGATGCCGGCTGCGCCGAGCGCGTCGCCGACCGCGGTCGCGATGCCCGGCGAGTCGGCGAGCGACCACCGTTCGGTGAAGAAATAGTGGTCGTGCACTTCGGCGGCCGCGTGCAGGAAGACCATCCGGTCGTCGGGTACGCCGGCCGCGTGCGCGGCTTCGTACGAGCAGAGCAACAGCGCCGCGGCCTGGTCGACGTCGATGTTGGCGCACATGCGCTTCGGGTACGGGAAGCACACCATGCGGTTGTCGGGCGTGACGGCGCGGATCTGCTCCGGCGAGTAGGCCTCGCGCGACCATGCGGCCGGATTGCCGGCCGCGACCGCCGCGAACCGTGACCACAGCTCGCTGACGTGGCATTGGTGGTCTTCGACGGTGCGGCCGGCGGCGGCGCGCAGCGCGGTCTCGAAGAGCGGGTACACCATCGGGGGTGCGAGCGCGGAGTGCGCCGATTCGTAATCGCTCGCGCCGGGGCGGCTGTCGCCGATCACCCACGCACACGGTGCGTCGTCGCCGGTGTCCCACGTGAGCTCGACACGCGGCTCGCGTCGTGCGCGCCAACGGGTGTGCATCGACTCCGCGCCGCCTATGAGCGCGACGTCGAGCTCGTTGCGCTGGATGCGGGCGCCCATCTCGTTGACGAGAAGCAGGGGACTGTTGCCGCCGACGGTCGAGACCGCAGTGGTGCGCGGCTCGATCCCGAGGCGGCGGGCAAGGAGCGCACCCGGGTCGGCGTAGCGCCACGAGCCGATTTGCACGACCGCCACGACGCCGGACTGCTCGAGCAGGGAGCGAGTCGCCTTCGCGTCGACGTCGGCGAGACGGCACGCGTCCGCCAGGAGATCGATCGGCGCGCGGGCTTCGGCCGGCGCGACCCGCTGGGAGACCTGTCCGACTCCGACGACGACCGGCAACCGAGGATCGACCATGAACGGGAAGCTAGCTAGATCTCCATCTCCTCGGCTACGACCTCCGGCCTCTCTCGCCGGTGTCACTCGCGTGAACGGCCCGGGCCTGCGGATCTGCGCCTGGCCGGCTACCGGGCGTCGGCGTCGTCGACGGTGACGAGCACGGGCCACGACGGCTCTCCCGGCGCCGCGCTGTCGCGACAGATCGACCGGTAGGCGCAACGCGTGCACAGCTCGTCGGCGACGCCGCGCCAGTCGTCGTTGGTGCGCATGCGCTCCACCGCCGCGCGCAGCTCCTCTTCGATGGCGGCGAGGTCGTCGGGGTCGGGCTCCCACGCGTCGGGGTCGTCGGCGACGTCGGCGCTCAGGTACTCGTACCGGAGCCGGAGTCGGAGACCGCGTTGGCGGGCCGCGGCGTCGAGCACGTACGCCTGCACCCGCGCCGCGGGATCGTCGGCGAGCCGCTCGTCGCGGAGGCGCCCCGTCTTGTAGTCGCGGGCGTCGAGCAGGCCGTCGTGCACCCACACCGCGTCGATCCGGGCGGTGGCCATGAACATCGGCGGGGGGAGCCGGTGGAACCGGGTGAGGGTCTGCTCGTGCGCGGCGCTCGTGATCTCGGCCGACGGGCACCGGTTCGCGTGACGCGCCACGAGCTGGCGTACGTGATCGGTGTCGGCGCCGTGGCCCGATAACACGTCGGTGACGTGCGCGATGTCGCGGCACGTTCCCCGGTCGTGGATGATGCGCAACATGTCGTGCACGAGCAGGCCGGTCTCGTTCGCGGCACTGGGATCGCTGGCCGGCAGACCCAAGAGGTGGCGGTTCAGGAACCGCCGCTCGCACTGCGCGAAGTCGTCGTAGTTCGACGGTGTGATCGAGACGATGTCGTGGAGCAGTCGCCGTTTCATGACGGGAACTGGTCGCAGCCGGCGATGAACGGGCAGCCCGAGCAGTCGGCGCCGGCTCGGGACCGACCGTCGGCTGCGAGTCGTTGCACCAGCTCGACGCGTTCGGCGATCCACTCGCGCGCGTCGGCGCGCGCCGACGCGAGGTCGGGGGAGTGGTGCTCGACCTCGCGTTCGATGACGTCGGCCGCGACGATGGTCAGCTGGTCGGGCGCCCATTCCTCGGTGCGCACCAGCGCGAATCGCAACTGCGCGTCGTCGAGGAGCGGCGCGTTGGGGTGCCGGCTCCCGAAGTGCAGCGCCCGCAGCTCGCGTCCGCCGCCGGGGAGCTCGATCGCGATCCCGACGTCGGCGATGAGGTCGACGCCGAGGTCGTCGAGGTGCGTACGCCAACCGAGGTCGGTCGCCCGCCCGGGACGATCGCCGAAGGTCTCGAGGTATCCGCGGGCCGCGGCGCGGTACAGGAAGCGTTGCTCGGGTTCGAGGTCGGTCGGGTCGACGAAGGCCTCCGGGCGGGGCGGACCCGACTCGGCCTGCGCGAGCCGGGCGTCCTCGTAGACGCGGTTCGAGACCGCGAACCGGGCGTCGGCCGCCTTGTTGGCGTTGCGCTTCCCGCCCGCGTACTCGCGTGCGAGCCGCCGGCGGCACATGGCGTCGGCCCGGCGCAGCATCGACGGTGTGACGCGCGGGACCTCGGGTTCGGCGTCCACGTCGGGCACGGTATCCGTCACCTGCGACGACACCGGGAAGGCCCCGGGTGGGCACGGGGTCGTCGGTACACTCGCCCGGGCGAGCGTCCCCGAGGAGGGCGTCGCCGGGTTTGATCCAGTGAGCGGGCCCATCGGCGCGGCGCGCAGCGCCAAGAGTGGAGACACATGCGCATTGCGATCGGCGGCGACCACGCGGGGTATCCGCTCAAGGAGCACCTCGTCGGGGTCCTGCGGGGATGGGGTCACGCGGTCGACGATCTGGGTACCGACAGCACCGAGCCGGTCGACTACCCGCCGATCTGCGCGTCGGTGGCGCGCACCGTCGTGAACGGCGATGCCGACGTCGGCATCGTGCTCGGCGGCAGCGGCCAGGGCGAGCAGATCTCGGCCAACAAGGTGCGCGGCGTCCGAGCCGCGCTCTGCAACGACCTGTACACCGCGCGCATGGCCCGCCAGCACAACAACGCCAACGTGCTCTCGATCGGCGCGCGCATCGTGGCCGAGGAGCTGGCCGAGGAGATCACGCGGATCTTCCTCGACACGGAGTTCGAAGGCGGCCGCCACCAACGGCGGATCGACGAGATCGCGAAGATCGAGATCCAACAATGAACACGGAGTTGCAGTGACGAGTCCACTGGAGAAGACCGACCCCGAAATTGCGGGAATCATCGAGCGCGAGCGCGAGCGGCAGAACACGACGATCCAGCTCATCGCGTCCGAGAACTTCACGTCGCCGGCGGTGCTCGAGGCGCAGGGATCGGTGCTCACCAACAAGTACTCCGAGGGCTATCCGGCCAAGCGCTACTACGGCGGCAACCTCATCGTCGACGAGGCGGAGAACCTCGCGCGCGACCGTGCGTGCGAGCTGTTCGGCGCGCAACACGCGAACGTGCAGCCGCACTCCGGCGCGAATGCGAACCAGGCCGCGTTCATGGCCGTGCTCCAGCCCGGCGACAAGGTGATGGGGATGCGCCTCGACCAGGGCGGCCACCTCACGCA
>CAZLEC010000139.1:0-9285 GCA_964558245.1 uncultured Burkholderiales bacterium
GCGGCGCGTCGTGGTGGTCGGCGGACGCGTGGTCGAGGTCGTCGTAGAGCTGGTCGAGGTCGTCGGCGAGCGCGACGAGGTGGTGCTCGAGCTGGTGCTCACCGTCGAGCTGGTCGACGAATCGGTGGTCGACGACGAATCAGTGGTCGACGACGAGTCGGTGGTCGACGAGCCGGCATCCGTCGAGCTGGTCGACGAGTCGGTCGTCGACGAGCCGGCATCCGTCGAGCTGGTCGACGAGTCGGTCGAGGCGGTGGTGGTCGGGGTGGTCGTCGTCGAAGCCGTGGTCGTCGGCGGCGCCGTCCAGCCGCCGCACGGGTTGTACGTCTTGCCGTCGAGGTTGAGATCGAAGCGCACACCGTTGATGTGCGCGGCGACGTCGGCGGTGCAGAACGACGTGCTCTTGCCGTACTCGGCGTTGAACACCGCCTTGTCGGCGTCGGTGAACACCTTCTCCGTGCCGCATTCGCTGTACTGGTTGCACTGCTCGTCGAGCGCCCAGTCGAAATACGGCTGCAGCTGCGCCGTCTGGTCGATGTCGTTCTTCAACCCGACCGACAACCCGAGCGCGTGCGCCTCGCCCGCGATCCACTCGTTGTAGTTGAGCTGGTCCTGCGCGGTGAGCGGGAACCCGGTGCTGTTGGTGTACCCGTCGATGTTGTCGGGCTCGAGCGCGTCGAAACCCTTTGCGACGCACATCTGCATGCGAGCGGTCATGATCGGCTCGAGCGCCGTCAGCTGCCGGATGTCGAGCCACTTCTCGCCCGGCCAGCCGTTCGAGCTCCCCAACACGGAGCTCGGGAATTGCGACGCGTCGGAGCGCCAGTTCTCCCACGTGCCGACGTCGATGTAGCACACTGCGATCGAGCCCCCGCCGTGCAGCGCGGCGACCGTCGCGGCCGTGTTGTCGAACCCGTCGATGTCGAACATCTGCACGTTCGTGTTCGTGGGAACGGTGCCTTGCAGCTGCCAATTCCACGAGATCGAAGCATCGGCAGTCGGATGCCAGATGCTGGATGCGGACGCGTTCACGAGCACGTACGGAACGACGACCGCGGCGATCGCGGCGAGCACGAACAGCGCTCGCTTGAATGATCGCGTCCGCGCTCTCCGGCTTGCGTGCATGTGGAACTCCACCCGAATCCATTGCGGCGGCGCCTTGCCATTGCGAACCGCACCTCATTCTCCCTCGGAACCGATCGGTCACGAAACGGCTATACGCAGCATTTTCGAGATTTCGATGCGGACGCCGCGACCCGTACCTGCGTGGCTCAAGCGCCCGCCCGGGCGACAAACCCCGCAAATGCCCCAAGGCACTGCAGCAGTCCCGCAGCGCGCACGCGCACCACGAGCCACACTCGGCCTGCTTTCCAACGGAATCGCGCCCGCCGGTCCACCGACAGTTGGGACCAACGTCGGCCGCGCGACCGCCATCCGGCACTCACAGACCGCGGGCGCGCCTCCGTACGTTGAAACCAGAGGAAGCGTCGATTGCCGCAGAGGAGGTCGTTTTGGCGCACCGACTTCGGACGCGACGAGTGGCGTCGGTCTACGCGCTCGGCGCGATCCTCCTCGTGGGTTGGGCCGCCTACCTGGGTGAGTCACTCCCCGACCGCAACATCGCCCAGCACTGGAACGCGGCGTGGGTGGGTCTCGACGTCCTCATCGTGCTCGCGCTCGCGAACACGGCTTGGCGGTCGTTCCGCGCCGACGCGAGCGTCGTGATCCCGGCCGCGGCAACGGCGGCCCTGCTCGTCGCCGACGCCTGGATGGACGTCACCACCGCCACGCGAACCGACCTGTGGCAATCGCTCCTGCTCGCGATCGCCGTGGAGCTCCCCCTGGCCGTGCTGTCGATCATGGTGGCGCGCCGAGCGTTGCGCAACGTCGCCGATCGGGCACCCCGCCGGCCGGTCGCGCACGCACGCCGACCGCGCCGCCATTCGGTCGAAGGAAGCGTTCGTGCCGAGCCGTCAGGGCCCTTCGGCCCTACCACCCGCCGGTGACATCCGGACAATGGTGGTAGGAGCACGACGGAGGAGTCTGGTGAAGATGAAGATCATCGTCGGTGTGGACGGCTCGGAACAGGCCGGTCGGGCCGTCGAGTGGTGCGCCCGGTACGCACGACCGCTCGACGCCGAGATCGTCGTGGTGCACGCAATCGACATGCCGGTGTTGGTCTCGCCGATGACCGTCGCGATCCCGATACCGCAGTTCTCGGAAGTGGATCTCGAGCACTTGCGCAAGGTCGTGACCAACGACTGGTGCGCAGCGCTCGCGAAGGCAGAGATCCCGTTCCGTGTGGTGCTGGTGGAGACGGATCCGGCCGTCGCGATCATGGAGACCGCGAAGACCGAGAACGCCGACCTCGTCATCACCGGCCGGCGGGGGCGCGGCGGCTTCGCCGAGCTCGTGCTCGGCAGCACCACCTACGCCCTCACACATCATCTCAACCGTCCGCTCGTGATCGTCCCCTGACGCTCCGAGCGGCGAGAACGAAGGAGCTCCGATGAAGGCACTCGTATACCACGGTCCCGGGAAGAAGGCGTGGGAAGAAGTTCCGATGCCGAAGATCGTCGCCGACACCGACGCAATCGTTCGCGTCGACGCCGTGACGATCTGCGGCACCGACTTGCACATTCTCAAGGGCGACGTGCCGGAGGTGACCGACGGACGCATCCTCGGTCACGAGGCCGTCGGCACCGTCGATCAGGTCGGGCCGGGCGTGAAGAACCTGAAGCCCGGCGACCGGGTGCTCGTGTCGTGCATCACTGCGTGTGGCGCGTGCCGGTTCTGCCGGGAAGCGCGCTACGGCCAGTGCCTCGGTGGCGGCGGCTGGATCCTCGGCCACCTGATCGACGGCACCCAGGCCGAATACGTGCGCGTTCCCTTCGCCGACACCTCGACCTACCCCGTGCCGGCCGGCGTGCCCGACGAGCAGGTGCTCATGGTCGCCGACATCCTCCCGACGTCATATGAGGTCGGCGTGCTGAACGGGCACGTCCGGCCCGGCGACGTGGTCGCGGTCGTCGGAGCGGGCCCGATCGGCCTCGCGGCGATCATGGGTGCGCGACTCTTCAGCCCGAGCCACGTGGTCGCGATCGATCTCGCGCCGACGAGGCTGGAGGCCGCCAAGACCTTCGGCGCCGACGTGGTCGTGAACCCGACGAACGAAGACGCGCTCGAGATCGTGCAAGGACTGACCGACGGACTCGGCGCCGATGTCTCGATCGAGGCGGTCGGGACCCCGGCGGCGTTCGAGCTCACCGTGTCGCTCGCACGCGCGGGCGGCCACATCGCGAACATCGGCGTGCACGGCGAACCGGCCACGCTGCACCTCGAGAGCCTGTGGATCAAGGACGTGACGATCACCACCGGCCTCGTCGACACGTACTCGACGCCGACGTTCCTGAAGTTGCTGGCGGGTCATCAGCTCGATGCGAGCGCCTTCGCAACGCACAACTTCGCACTCGACGAGTTCGAAGCCGCGTACGACGTGTTCTCGCGTGCGGGCGAGACCGGGGCACTCAAGGTCGTGCTGCACCGCGTCTGAGCGGTCGACCGTCAGCTCTCCACAACCTCTTTGCCGGCTCGTGCCGGCTCGATGCGCCCGCCGACCAGGTTCAACACCCGGTCGGCGGCGTTCGTGAGCCGAGGGTCGTGGCTGACGGCGAGCACCGCACCACCCGCCACGCAGTGCGCGCGCAGGAGGCCGATCACGAGCCTCGCGGTGTCGTCGTCGAGGCTTCCGGTCGGCTCGTCGGCCAGCAGGAGCGGCGGATTGTTGGCGAGCGCCCGCGCGACTGCGATGCGCTGGCGTTCGCCACCCGACAGCTCGGGCGGGTACACGTGCATCTGCCGTTCGAGGCCGACCTCGCGCAGCAGCTCCTCGGCGCGGGCCTGGCGTTGCTTGCGGTGCAACTTGCCGCCGAGTGACACGATCTCGACGTTCTGCAGGGCATCGAGGTGCGGGAGCAGGTTGTGCAGCTGGAAGACGACTCCTACCTGCTCGCGCCGGAACCGATCGAGTCGGTGACGATGCGAGAGCTCACGCCCGTGCACCCGGATACTGCCCGAGGACGGGCGATCGAGCGCGGCGATGAGATGGACAGTGGTCGACTTGCCGCTCCCCGACGGTCCCTCGAGCACCACGAACTCCCCGTCGTCGACGGTGAAGCTGAGATGGTCGAGCACGATGCCGCGCCGCCCCGGATACGACTTCACCACGTCTTCGACGTCGAGGGCGTGACTCGCCCCGTGGTTGTCACTCATGTTGCAGCGCCACCAGCGGCGAGAGCCGGGCGGCCTGGATCGCCGGATACAACGCGCCGAGCACCGCCATCCCGAACGCGAACCCGAGCGCGCGCCCGAAGATCGCGGTGTGGTACACGGGATGGAAGACGCCTCGGAGGTCGGGCAGCCGCGACAGGAGCGCGACCGCGCCGAAACCGATCCCGATCCCGGCCGCGGCGCCGATGAGGCTCACGAACAACGCCTCGCCGATCACGAGCCCGAACAGGCGGCGCCGGTTCCAACCCGCGGCGCGCAGCAGCCCGAACTCACGTATCCGCTCGTAGAACGACAGCAATGACGTGTTCATCACGCCCGTCGCACCGATGAAGAGGGCGAGGATCGAACCACCGACGTTGGCCGCGGTGATCAACACCAAGTTGCGGTCGACCCGGCCGAACTCGCTCTCGCTCTTGACCGTCGCGAGCCGGGGGTTCGTCTTCTCGATCGACCGGCGGATGGCTGCCACCTTCGCGTGGGGATCCACCCGCACGACCGCGAGTGTGTACACACCCGGAAGCGTGTGCCAGGCCTGGAGCTCGGCGAGCGGGAACATGCCGCCCTCGTCTGCGATCGACACGTTCGTGGAGAAGATCCCCACGACCCGGAAGGTGCGTTCCTCGATCTTGAACTTGCCGCCGACACCGACGCCGTAATCCTTCGCGGCGCGCCAGCCGAGCATGATCTCGTTGGTCGCAGTCTTGGTGAACGAGCGACCGGCCACGACCTGCACGCCGTACGGGACTTCGTCGGCCGGCTGCATCCCGACCTCGAGGAAGAACGGGTGGTCGGCGTTGATCTTGCCGGTCTGCACGAAGACCCCGATGGCGCTCGCAACGCCCTTCGTGGCGCGCATGGAGTCGATCTCCTGCTTCGAGATCGTGCTGTAGAGAATGTCGGAGGCGCCCTTTTGCGAGACCGTGAAGTCGGCCTTTCCGATTTGCAGCACCGAGACCGCGGTGTCGCGCAGCGAGCTCGTGAGCACACCGAGCGCGAGCACGGCGGTGACACCGATCGCCACGGCGACGGCGGTGACGACCGCGCGGAGGCGCCGCCGCCAGACGTTGTGCGCGAGCAGACCGAGGAACGTCACGAGGACCGTTCCGGGGGGTTACGCACGGATTGCATCATTGCATCCTTACCCACCCGCGGCCGCCCCCGTAGGGCCGATGGTCCCGAGCCCCCGTTCGCCGCTCCGAATCCCGCTGGTTCCGGTGCGGCGGAGCGGCCCAATGTCGGTCGGCCTCGTGACCAACGACCCTGCCTCGGGTGAACGCGAACGATCAGCATGGGGACCGAGAACCCACCCACGAAGGAGACCCCCATGGCCCGAGCCCTCCTGGACCGCAATGACGCGACCCTCGACGAGGATCCGGGCGCGCCGGGTGCAGACGGTGCGATCGCGATCGTCGACGAAGCGTTGATGGCGTTCGTCGGACGTACGCTCGTCTCCGGCGACGAAGTAGTGGATCGCCTGCTCGATCTTCGCAACGCGCTGGTCAGTGCGACGACGCTGTTGCCCGACCTTCGGCCGGATCTCGCCACAGATTGATCGACTCGAACCGACACGCCGGAGGAGACATGGCACCTCTCGATCGAAACAAGCCCCAACCGAACATCACGCCGAGCACTCGCATCACCGTCGCGTTCCCGTTCTCCTCGATCAAGATCGAAGAGCCCGATGACCGGTTGCGCGAGTTGGCGGCCATCGTCGCCGAGCTGACGGACCGGCTCGAGGCGCTCGAGCCGAGCGAGGCCGGGCACGAGTTGCAGGAGCGCGCACGCGGGCTCTTGGCCGAGATCGCGAGTTGACGGAACGCGCGGCACCCACACCAAGGGAAGGCAGATGGCGATGACGAAGCGAGTCGTGAGAGCAGCCGTGCTCGGAGCCGGGCTGATCGGCGCCGTCGCGGCGATCGCCGCCGACACACCGGTCGGGAGCGTCGCCCGGCGCATGGCCCGCCGCCTCACGCGCGACGTGCGTTACGGCGTGGCGAGCGCGCCGGGCATCGCGTACCGGCTGACCGGCCGGCACCCCGACGCGAACGTGAGCGACGACATCCTCGCCGACCGGATCCGGTCGAGCATCGGCCCGCTCCAGAAGCGGCTCGATCTCCCGCACGTGCACGTCATGGTCGAGGACCGTTGCGCCATCCTCCACGGAGACATCGCCGCCGACGGCGACGCGCGCGCGATCGAGCACGCGATCATGCAAGTGAGCGGGGTCCGCGGCGTGGAGTCGCACCTTCATGCCGGCCTCATCGCCGGCGACACCCGGCCCTCGGAGGGCGCGGCGACGCAGCCCCGATCCGGGGCATTGAACGCCTTGCTCGACGCGGCGCGAACCGCCGGAGCGGAGCCGCCCGAGGCCGCGGTGCACGCGGTGCTCTGCGGCTTCTGCGACCGCATCCCGCACGACGAACGCGAGCAGATGATCGCGCACCTCCCGGCCGACGTCAGAGCGTTGCTCGGGCCGGCGCGCCGCCTGGGCGAGGGATCACCTCGGGTCAAGACACTCGAGCAACTCGCCGCGGCCGCGTCCGCGAGCGGGGGCGTCGACGCCGATCGCGCGACCGAGATCACGCGCGCGATCGTCACGACGCTGCACGGCCTGGTGCCCGACGAGGCGCGCGACGTGGCCGCGGTGCTCCCGAAGGAACTGCGTGAGCTGTGGGCAACCGAACCGATCGGATAATGGAGCATCGATGAGCAGCTACGGCCTCGAGATTCTCAGCACCGCGCAGTGCGAGACACTGTTGCGCACGCAGAAGGTCGGCCGGGTCGGCGTGTGCACGGGGCGCGCCGGCGTGTTCCCGGTCCTGTACGGGCTGCTCGACGGTGACGTCGTGTTCCGCACCGCGCCCGGCGAGAAACTGATCGCCGCCGCGCTGCAACGAGAGGTCGTGTTCGAGATCGATTCGTTCGACGTCGGCGCGCGTACGGGGTGGAGCGTGAACGTGCTCGGCATCGCCGAAGAGATCGAGCAACCCGATGAGCTCGCTCGAGCCGAGGCGCTCGGTCTCGACCCGTGGGCCGGTGAGATCCGCGACCGCTACGTACGGATCCGCGCCGTGGAAGTGAGCGGGCGCCGAGTGGTGGCTCCCACCATCTGACTCGCTCAGCGCACCGCGCGCCGACCTCAACTCTTGGCGACCGGCTCCAAGCCGAGGGCCAGCTGCGCTCCCCATTCGCGGGCCCGACGTTCCTCGTCGGGTTCCAGATGGGTCTGCTTCGTGACCAGGAAGCTCTCCGGGTCGGCGACGAGCCTCGCTCCTTGATGGCGCAGGCGGCGCGCGATGCCCTTCGAGGCGCGTCCGGTGAAGGCGGCCGGCATGTCGACGCGCGTGTCGAACGCCGCCGCCTGCGTGACGCCGGCGAGCGACTCGAACCATTCCCGCAGTCCTGGGCCCTCGGCGTCGGGATCGAGCTCGAGATCGGCGCCCGGCTTCTCCGCGGCGACGGCCGCGGCCTGGCGCGTGCTCTCGTGGCTCAAGCCGTGCGCGTGGGTGGGTCCTCCCACCACCACGAGGTCGGCGTTCGCGAGGAGCGGTCCATCCGCGTCGTGGACCGACACGGCCACTGCTTCGGCGCGCGGGCGCAACCCCTCCGCGATCGCGTTCGCGATGAGGTGCGTGTTCCCGTACATCGACTCGTAGACGACCACAGCCTTCATCACGGCCTCCGATCAGGTGTCCTGTCGGCCCGACCATACGAGCGGCGCCGGCGGCGGCGGTAGGGCCGAAAGTCCGTCTCGATCGTTCGCGAGCGCGACAATCCGTTGCGATGGTCGCGGACACGCTCGCCGACGAGATCGACCGCGAGTTGCGCGCGCGAGGCACGCCCGAACGTGCGACCAAGGAGAAGACATACCTCAAGAGCGGGTTGGAGCACTACGGCGTCACCGTGCCCGACCTGCGCTCGGTGACGAAGGCAGTCGGCCGGAAGCATGGCCCGCTCGGTCATGACCAGCTCGTCGCCGCCGTGACCGAGCTGTGGGCGGTCCCCGTACACGAACGGCGCATGGCCGCGGTCGAGCTGCTCGACCAAAACGTTGCCGGGTTGCGATCCCGGGACATCAAGCTGCTCGAGCAGTTGCTGCGCGAGTCGCGTACGTGGGCGCTCGTCGACAGCTTGGCGGCCTCGGTCGTGGGCAACCTCGTCGAGCGGGATCCGAAGCTCGGAACGGTGCTCGACCGCTGGGCGACCGACGCCGACTTCTGGATCCGGCGGTCCGCGCTGCTCGCGCTGCTCGGCGGTCTCCGGCGCGGCGAGGGCGACTTCGATCGCTTCTCTCGTTACGCCGACGCGATGCTCGAGGAGAAGGAGTTCTTCGTGCGCAAGGCGATCGGATGGGTCCTGCGGGAGACCGCGAAGAAGCGACCCGAGCTCGTGTACGAATGGGTCTTGCCCAGAGCTTCCCGGGCGTCGGGTGTCACCCTGCGCGAAGCGGTGAAGCCGTTGTCGGAGGCGCAGCGGAAGGCGGTCCTGTCGGCCCGGTGAGCGCGATGAGCCTCAGACCTCGATCGCGCGGCGGCGTGCGCGCGGGCGCGGTTGCGTCAGCTCGCCGGCGGCGTCGTACCGCGCGACTGGTATTGCGGCGTGTGCAGGGGCCCGCCGCTCTCGGCCGGGCCGGTCGGGCCGGCCGAGCCCACGATCGCGGCGGCGACGGCCTCACCGTCGACGGTCTCGTGCGCGAGCAACTGCTCGACCAGGCGATCGAGCGCGTCGCGATGGTCGCCGAGCAACGTGAGCGCGCGCTGCTCGGCTTCGCGCAACAGATCGGACACTTCCTCGTCGATCACCCGCTGCGTGGCCTCGGCGTAGTCGCGGCTGTGCACCTGTTCGTTCCCCAGGTACATCGGTGAACTTCCCGCGAACCCGACCGGACCGAGCCGTTCGCTCATGCCGTACTCGCGGACCATGCGAGTCGCGAGATCGGTCGCGCCGGCCAAGTCGCTCGAGGCTCCCGACGACGCCTCGCCGAGCACGAGCAAC
>CAZLEC010000140.1:0-9279 GCA_964558245.1 uncultured Burkholderiales bacterium
CGTGACAGCAACGGGCGGTACGAGTACTTCTCGGCGCTGTCTCGCGACATCACCGAGCGGCGCGCGATCGAGGCCGCGCGCCGGCGCAGTGAAGTCGCGTTGCGGTCGATCGTGCAGTCGTCGCCCCTCGCGATCCTCGCGGTCGATGCCGCGGGCCGGGTGCACGTGTGGAACCACGCGTCGGAGGATCTCTTCGGTTGGGCCGCCGCCGACGTGATCGGCTCGGTCCCGCCGTTTGTCGACGCGGCCGAGGATTTCATCGAGCTGATCGCTCCCGTGTTCGCCGGGGAGACGGTTCGCTCTCGCGAGGCTCGCTACTCGGGCAAGGACGGTGAGGCGATCGACGTCAACGTCGCGCTCGCCCCGCTGCGGAACGCCTCGGGGCGCGTCGTGTCGGCGGTCGTGGTGGTCGCCGACGCCCGGGACCAGAAGCGGGCCGAGCTCGCGCTGCGGGAGAGCGAGGTTCGGTTCCGGTCGCTGGTGCAGAACTCGAGCGACATGGTCACGATCATCGCACCGGGCGGGTTGGTGACGTATCGCAGCCCGAGCGCGTGGAAGTTCCTCGACATGGACCCGAAGACCGATCCCGGTCTCGCGGTCGACTTCGACCTCTACGAAGAAGACCGGCCCGCGGTCGCGGCGATGTTCGAGCGGGTGCGCCGCAACCCGGGATCCTCGGAAACCGTGCGCTACCGGTTCCGGCGGGCCGACGGCGAGATCCGCTGGATCGAGATGGTCGCCACCGACCACAGCGACGATCCGGCCGTGCTCGGCGTCATCACGAACTCGCGCGACGTCACCGACCGCGTCGAGGCCGAGAACGGCGTGCGCGCGTCGGAGGCAAGGCTGAGTGGCCTCGTTGCCAACATCTCCGACGTGATCTCGGTGATCAGCGCCGATGGGGAGCTGCAGTACACGAGCCCTACCAGCGAGCAGGTCTACGGCTACGAGCCGGGAGCGTGGCCCGAGGGTCAGAGCATCTTCGACACCGTGCATCCCGACGACATCGATCGCGTGCTCGAGCTCTGGGAGGGCTCGCGCTCGACTCCGGGTCCGTTCCGCCCGCTCGAGCTGCGCCTGCGGAAGCGCGACGGCTCGTGGATGTACGCCGAGGTCATGGCGAACAACCTGCTCGACGACCCGGCCGTCAACGGCATCGTCGTGACCTCCCGAGACGTCACGCAGCGCAAGCGGAGCGAAGAGGCGCTCCGCGCGAGCGAGGCTCGTCTGCGTGAGAGCGAAGCGCGCTACCGCGGTGTCGTCGACGATCAGACCGAGCTCGTGTGCCGCTACACCCCCGACGCGACCGTAACCTTCGCCAACCGCGCGTTCGCGGAGTTCTTCGGCTGCGACAGCGACAATCTGGCCGGCGTCAAGCTGACCGATCTGCGACCCGCGGCGGAGCGAGGGCGCGTGCTCGAACGGCTCGCGTCGCGCACCGCCGATGACGACGTGATCTCCCACGTCGAGCGCGAGGTGGCGCTCGACGGCTCTCTCCGTTGGTATCAATGGACCGACCGCGCGTTCTTCGACGCCGACGGCCGCGTCGTCGAGCATCAGTCGGTCGGACACGACATCACCGAGCAGCGCCGCGCCGCCGAGTTCGCGACACGGCAAGCTCAGATCCTCGAGCAGATTGCGCGCGGCGTTCCGCTCGAGGAGTCGCTGCAGACGATCGCGGGTGCGCTCGAGGGACACTTCCCGCGCTTCTCCTGCGCGATCATGCTGCTCGATCCGGAGACGTCGAAACTGCGCGTCGGCGCCGCCCCGACGCTCGCGCCCCGCTTCCTCGAATCGCTCGAAGGCACGCCGGTGGCGGCCGACTCCCCATCGTGCGGAGCCGCGGCGTTCGTCCGTGAGCCCGTTTACGTGCGAGACGTCACCACCGACGATCGCTGGAGCTCGCACTGCGTGACGGCCCGCGAGCACGGGATTCACGCCGCATGGTCGATCCCGATCGTCGCCAGCGACGGAGGTGCCGTGCTGGGCACGCTCGACGTCTTCGCGGCCGAACCTCGCTTGCCCGACGACGAGCACCGGCAGATCTTCTTCCTGCTCGCGCAGTTGGCTTCGATCGCGATCGAGCGCGAGGCGTTCGAGGACGCGCTCGCGCACCAGTCGATGCACGACTCGCTCACCGGTCTCCCGAATCGTCTGCTGTTCGTCGACCGGTTGCACCAGTCGATCGCCCGCTGCCAGCGCACGAAGGCAAGCGTCGGTGTCGTGTTCCTCGACCTCGATCGGTTCAAGAACATCAACGACAGCCTGGGCCACGACGCCGGCGACGAGCTCCTCGTCGCGGTGGCGCGCAAGCTCCAGTCGGTGATCCGGCCGGGCGACACCGTTGCCCGCTTCGGGGGCGACGAGTTCACCGTGCTCTGCGAGGACCTGTCCTACGAGACGGCGCGTGACGTCGCCGTCGAGATCTCGGAGCGTCTGCTCGCGACCGTCATCCATCCGATGGTGGTGCGCGACACGGAGATGTTCGTCGGCGCGAGCGTGGGTATCGCGCTGGCGTCGTCGGGCGAGGAGAGCGCCGAAGAGATGCTCCGCGACGCCGATGCCGCCATGCATCACGCGAAGGAGTCGGGTCGCGGCCGCGTGGAGGTGTTCGACGAGGCGATGCGCACCCGCGCGCTCGCCGCGCACTCCACCGAGAGCGCGTTGCACCGGGCGCTCGAGCGGGGCGAGCTCCGATTGTTCTTCCAGCCGATCGTGGCGCTCTCCGACGCTCGGTGCGTCGGGGCCGAGGCCCTGGTGCGCTGGCAGCATCCGGAGCGCGGGCTCCTCGGCCCGTCGGAGTTCATCCCCCTGGCCGAGGAGACCGGCCAGATCGTGCCGATGGGTTGGTGGATCATCGAGGAAGCGGCGCGGAACGCCGCGCGCTGGCAACTCGAGCACCCGGAGCCGTTCCAGGTCTCGATCAACCTCAGCGCGAGGCAGTTGCTGCAGCCCGATCTCGCCGATCGTGTCGCCGACGTCATCGCGCAGACGGGTGTGCATCCGGCGAGCCTGTGCTTCGAGATCACGGAGAGCGTCTTGATGGACGACGCGGAGACGGTCATCGACGTGATCGGCCGCGTGCGCGCGCTCGGGGTGCAGTTCGCGATCGACGACTTCGGAACCGGCTACTCGTCGCTCGGCTACCTGAAGCGATTCCCGGTCGACGCGGTGAAGATCGACCGCTCGTTCGTGAGCGGGCTCGGCTCCGATCCCGGCGACGCCGCGATCGTGTCGGCGGTCATCGGGCTCGCACACGCGCTCGGACTGCGGGTCACGGCCGAGGGCGTGGAGACCGAGGATCAGCTGATGGCGCTGATCGCACTCGAGTGCGACGAGGCCCAGGGATACTTCTTCCTGCCGCCGCAGCCCGCGCCCGACCTCCGGGGGTTGATCGCGAGCACCCGCACGTGGCGACCGCCGGGAGCGACCATGATGCGCCCCGCCGGCGGCCTCCGCCGGGGACCGTCTGCATAGTCTGCGGGCATGAGCGGAAGCATGAGCGAGCCTCTCACGCCGTCGGCTGCCGATTTGTTGCGATGGTCGGAGACACTCTCGGGGATCGCGCGCACCGGTCTGGGCTTCACGCAGAGCCTCTACGAGCGCGAGCGGTTCGAGGAAGTGCTGAAGGTGGCGGCCGACATCCGCGCCGCCGCGTTCGACGAGGCCGAGAGCGACGCCCTGTTCGAGGAGTGGCTGAACACCGTCGGCGAAGGCGTGCCCGGCTACGTCACCCCGAAGGTGGCCGTCGCCGCGGTCGTCGCCAACGAGCGAGGGGAGATCCTGCTCACGCAGCGGGCCGACTCCGGATGGTGGCTGTATCCGGTGGGCTGGGCCGACGTCGGTTACTCGGCGTCGGAGATCGCGATGAAAGAGGTGCTCGAGGAGACCGGAATCGAGTGTGAGCCCCGGCGCGTGATCGCCGTGCTCGACGGCTTGCGGCTCGGTTTCGCGCGGGTTCCCATGTACTCGATCGTGTTCTACTGCCGTATGGTCGGCGGCGAGTTGAAGGGCCATCCGCTCGAGACATCGGCGGTCGGGTTCTTCGCACGCGACGCGCTCCCGCAGCCGCTCGCCGGCGCGCACCGCTGGCTCGATCTCGCGTTTCGCGCGATCGATGGCGAGGAGCTCCCGGCGTGGTACGACGAGCCCCGCGACCCGCCGTGGCGCGACCACGAACCGGCGTGAGCAGGCGGTCTGTGGGACAGCGGTCTGTGGGACCGCTCGGGCACGCCGGTTCGGTGGTGGCGGTGTTCGTCAGCCTTTGAGCTGCTCCAGGAGCAGCGCCACGATCGAGACCGCGCCGTTGGCCTGCTCCCAGGCGTCGCCCACGGCGTCGTGGTCGACGAGCCCGAAGCGGTCGGGCGGCCGGCCCAGCTGTGCCGTCGCCGCGACCACGAGCTGCTGGGGCTCGAGGTCGTCGCCGTACGCGGCGTAGCACTCGAGCCCGTCCCAGATCGCGGTGAGCGGCCGGACCTCGGAGCCCAGCCGGAGCGCGTGCGGGTCGCCCTCCGACGAGAGTTGCGAGACGATGTTCTCCCAAATGTCGTACGTCGACACCCCGGCGGGCGGGCGATACCCGGCAACCGGGTGGAGCCGCCATTCGAGCGTGATCGGGCCGTCGTCGACCAACCATGTCTGCGATCCGTTGAGATAGCTGTCGACGGGGAGGCCGAGTTGCTCGTCGAGCGCGAGCACGAGCTCGGGCGAGATCGTCCAGACGGTGGTCGCGACGCGGGGCATAGGCCATAGACCGTATCTACGATTTGCTCATAGCATCCGGAGTCGATGAACAAATACGACCGTCTCACCGCGCTCGACGCCAGCTTCTTGCACATGGAACGGCTCGAGTACCCGATGCACGTGGGCGCCGTGAGCGTTCTCGAGGGCGCGCCCTTCTTCGACGCCAACGGCCACTTCCGCATCAGCGAGGCGCGCGACCTGGTGCAGTCGCGGTTGCCGCTGCTTCCCCGGTTCCGCCGGCGGTTGATGAACGTCCCCTACGACCAGGGTCGACCGATCTGGATCGACGACGACCACTTCGACATCGCCTACCACGTACGGCTCACGGCCTTGCCGAAGCCCGGCTCGTGGGAGCAGCTGGTCGCGCTCACCACGCGCGTTCAGGAGAACCTGCTCGACCGGGAGCGCCCGCTTTGGGAGCTGTGGTTCGTCGAAGGACTCGAGGACGGTCACGTCGGGCTCATCCAGAAGACGCACCACTCGCTCGTCGACGGTGTGTCCGGTGTCGACGTCGCGACACTGCTGCTCGACGCCACCCCCGACTACGTGCGACCCGTCCCGCACGAGTGGACTCCCGAGCCTGCGCCCAGCCCCTCGCAGCTCCTGATCGACAGCTTGCGCGAACGCGCGACGGAGCCGGCGGAGCTCGTCCGCTCCGTGCGGTCGATGATGCGCGGCCCGCGGCACGCGGTGGAGCGGGCCGGGGAGCTCGGGAAGTCGCTGAGCACGATGGTGCACCGCGAATCGATCGCGCCGCGCACGTCGATCAACGGGCGCACCGGCCGCCATCGCCTGTTGTCGGTCGTGCGGATCCCGTTGAGCGAGGTCAAGGCGATCCGCAAGGCGCTCGGCGGCACCGTGAACGACGTCGTGCTCGCCGGTGTGGGTGGCGGCCTGCACCAGCTGCTGTCGGCGCGCGACGACGACGTCGAAGACCTCCGGCTGCGGGTGTTGTGTCCGGTCTCGGTGCGCGCCGACGATCAGCACGGCGACCTCGGCAACAAGATCTCCGCGATCTTCGTGTCGCTGCCGGTCGGTCCCGCCGATCCCGTCGACCGTCTCTCGGAGATCTCGGCGCAGACCGCAGATCTGAAGGAGAAGCGGCAGGCGCTCAGCGCCGACCTCTTGCTCAACATGAGCGACTACGTCGCACCGACGTTGGTGAGCCTCGCGGCGCGCGCCGTGCACCGGCAGCCGTTCGTGAACCTGATCGTCACGAACGTTCCGGGCCCGCAGGTGCCGCTCTATCTCATGGGCGCGCGCTTGATCGAGGCGTTCCCGATCGTGCCGCTCACGCAGAATCTCACCGTCGTGGTCGGGATCCTGTCCTACGACGGCACGTTGCACTTCGGGCTGTGGGCCGACCGCGACGCCGGCGGCGATCTCGAGGTGCTCGCGGGCGGCATCGAAGACGCCTTCGCGGAGATGGCGAAGGTGGCGACCGAACGGGGGAATCGGTGACCGAGCTCTGGGAGCGCGATGCCTGGGAGCTCGCCGACGGCGTGCGCTCCGGTGAGCTGAAGGCCGTCGACCTCCTCGACGAGTTCCTCGCGCGGGTCGAGCGGTTCAACGACGAGCTCAACGCGTTCTGCTTCCTCGACGTCGAGGGCGCGCGCCGCCGCGCGGAGGAGATCGACGCCGCGGTCGCGCGAGGCGAAGATCCCGGTCCGTGGGCCGGGGTGCCGATGGGCGTGAAGGAGCTCGTCGCCGTGGAGGGCTGGCCCGACACGCATGCTTCGATGTTGCTCAAGGACCGGATCGCCGACCACACCGCAACCGAGGCCGCGCGACTGCGCGCCGCGGGCGCGGTGCTCGTCGGGCTCACGACCTCGCCGGAGTACGGGTCGGTGAACTGGACGCGCACCTACATCCACGGCGTGACCCGCAACCCGTGGAACCTCGAGCGCACGCCCGGGGGTTCGTCGGGCGGCTCGGCCGCCGCGGTTGCGGTCGGGATGATGCCGATCTGCACCGGCAGCGACGGCGGCGGATCGATCCGCATTCCGTCTGCGTATTCCGGTCTGTTCGGCTTCAAGGTCAGCTTCGGTCGCGTCGGCGATGCCGGTCACTTCGACACCGGACTCACGTCGGTGCCCGGTCCGATCTGTCGTTCGGTCCGCGACGCCGCGCGCTACGTCGACGCGATCGCCGGCCCGACCGACGTCGATCCCACCTCTTTGCCCCGGCCCGAGCGCTCGTACGAGAACGCCGTCGTGTCGGGCGCGGCCGCGGCGCGTTTGCGGGGCCTGCGGGCCGCGTGGAGCTCGACGCTCGGCTTCGCGGTGTGTGATCCGGAAGTCGAGAAGCTCTCGCACGAGGCGGCTCTCGCGCTGGCCGCCGACGCCGGCATCGAGATCGTCGACGTCGACTTCCACTTTCCGCGTCCGGGGCAGGCCTGGAGCATCTTGTCGAACATCGATGTCTCCGCGAATCACCTCGAGGCGTATCGCGGAAGTGACGAAGCGGTCACGCCCGTGTCGAAAGCCGGGTTCGAGGCGATCGAGCGGATGACGAGCGATCAGGTCCTGCGCGCGCAGCAGCGCCGCTGGGAGCTCCTGCGGGCGATCGCCGACGTGTTCGACGAGGTCGACCTGATCCTCACACCCACGACCGCGACCACGGCGTTCGTGGCCGAGGGCCCACCGCCCTTCGAGATCGCGGGCCAACGCGTCGGCGGCATGGGCTCGGTTCCGTACACCGCGCCGTTCAACATCTCCGGCATGCCCGCGGTGAGCATCCCCGTGGGCACCAGCGTCGAGGGTTTGCCGGTAGGGCTACAGGTGGTCGCGCGCCGTCACGAGGAAGAGCTCGTGCTCGCCTGCGGTGCGATCGCCGAGTCGAAGCGTCCCTGGCCCAAGTTCGCCCCGCTCGCGTACACCTGACCTGCGAACCGGCGTCAAGATGGCAGGCATAACCTGCCACAGCGACGCCGGTTCGAATGGGGGTTCGATACCCTGCCGGGCGTGACCGACACGCAGCCGAAAGCGGCGCGCCCGCCCCGACAAGAGCAAGAGCCGGCGTCGGAAGAGGTCACCGAAGTCTCGCCGGGCGTGCTCCGCATGCAGCTCCCGATCTGGATGCCCGGCCTCGGCCACGTCAACATGTACGGCCTCGTCGACGGGCGCGGCCTCACCGTGATCGATCCCGGCCTCCCGGGCCCGCAGTCGTGGAAGGCCCTGAAGCAACGGCTCAAGACCGCTGGCTACCAGCTCAAAGACGTCCACACCGTGGTGGTCACGCACTCGCATCCCGATCACTTCGGCGGGGCGGGTCGCATCGCCCGCGAGACGGGTGCCGAGCTCATCACGCACCACGCGTTCTCCACGTTCACGGTGAAGGGACCGAGCCCGCACCGGGCGCTCACCGAGGGCGAGGCGAAGCGCGCGGAGGTCGAGGCGGCGATGCTCGCGCAGTCGCTCGACGTCGAGCCCGACGAATTGCCGACCGTCAACGACGACGCCGACATCGTGCACGACGACACGCTCGAGACCGAGGCGACGTCGAGCCCGTGGGGTGCGATCACTCCGTGGGGCACGCGCAACCAGGGCCCACCCCTCAAGCGCAAGCTGATGATCCGCGCGATGCGGATGCTGTTCACGCCGCCCGAACCGACGCAACGGGTGCACCACGGCGCGCGCATCCGCATGGGTGACCGCGACTGGTTCGCGGTGCACACGCCCGGTCACACGGTCGACCACATCTGCGCCTGGGACCCGGAGTCGGGCACGCTGCTCACCGGCGACCACGTGCTCCCCTCGATCACGCCGCACGTGTCGGGCGTGCGCCACGCCGACTCGTTGAAGTCGTACCTCGCCACGCTCGACCTCGTCGCGAGTCTCGACGGCGTGAAGCTCGGCCTCCCCGCGCACGGTCACCCGTTCACCGACGTATCCGGGCGGGCGCGTGCGATCCAGGAGCACCACGCCGAGCGCATGGAGCTGTTGCGTGACGCCGGTCTCGCGCTCGGCCCGGCCACGGTTCCCGAGCTCTCGCACGAAGTGTTCCCGAAGCGGCACTGGGGCACCATGGCCGAGAGCGAGACCTTCGCTCACCTCGAGCACATGGTCAACGTCGGCATGGCCGAACGCTGGGAAGAGGGCGGCATGCTGCACTACCGGGTCGCCGAGGCCTCGTAGCGCGCCGCGCACCTACACTCCGACGCGTGACTGCCGACGACGCAACGATTGCCAAGGAATCCGGTGACCTGCTCGCGCACTTGATTCGCAACGCGTGCGTCAACGACGGGACGCCCGAGTCGGGATTCGAGAGCCGCAGCACCGACGTGCTGGCGCAGTACCTCGGCGACACGGGCCTCGATCTCGAGCGCTACGAGGCGAAGCCGGGACGCGAGAATCTCGTCGCGCGCATCGAAGGCAGCGATCCGAGCGCGCCCACGTTGCTGTTGATGGGCCACACCGACGTGGTCCCGGTGAACCCCGACGGGTGGCAGCGCGATCCGTTCGGCGGTGAGATCGTCGACGACGAGATCTGGGGCCGGGGCGCGGTCGACATGCTCAACCTCACCGCGACGATGGC
>CAZLEC010000141.1:0-9226 GCA_964558245.1 uncultured Burkholderiales bacterium
GTGTGTGGGGAAGCCGTCGAGTCGGAACCTAACGAGGGGGTGCGACACTGACGGGCAGGATCTGCTGAAAGGAGCGCTGCGGGACCTCGAATCCCACGCGTGTAGTCTAGGCGAACAGACGTTCGGCAATCAAGGACTCGTGCTCATGCGCCTGGCCCCGGATGCCCTGCCAGATTCCTCGCAGGGGGATCTCAGGCGCCTGGGGAAGGATGGGGCCCGACCCGGTGTTGTCACCGCCAGGACCTGAGGAGGGCTGCCATGCGACCGACCATTCGCCTCGGCCGGATCGCCGGCATCGAGGTCGGTGTCCACTGGAGCCTCCTCGTGATCGGCGCCCTGCTCGTCGGGTCACTCGCCGGCGGCGAGCTCCCTGCGCTCGCACCCCACGCCCACGGCTCGTACCTCGCGGCCGCGGTGCTCGCCGTGCTGTTGTTCTTCGCGTCGATCCTCGCCCACGAGCTCGCGCACTCGATCGTGGCCCGCCGCCAGGGTCAGAGCGTCGACGGCATCACGCTGTGGCTGCTCGGCGGCGTCTCGAAGCTCGGCACCGAGCCGACCAACGCGCGTGACGAGTTCCGCGTCGCCATCGCGGGCCCGGCGACCACCCTCGCGCTCGCGGCCGCCTTCGGCCTGCTCGCGGTCGTCTTCCACGTCGTCGCGCCTCGCACGCTGCTCCCGAGCGTCGTCGTGTGGCTCGCGGTCGTGAACGTCCTCCTCGGCGTGTTCAACCTGCTCCCGGGCGCTCCCCTCGACGGCGGCCGCGTGCTCACCGCGATGCTGTGGAAGCGCAACGGCGATCGCCGGCGCTCGCAGATCTCCGCGGCACGCGCGGGGCGCGTGCTCGGCGCGATCCTCGTCGCCGGTTCGCTCGTCCTCGTGCTGAGCGGATACGACTTCTTCGTCACCGCGCTCGTCGGTCTGTTCGTGCTCAGCGCATCGCGCCAGGAGGAGAGCTCCGCGAGGTTGCTGCGCACGCTCGACGACCGCTCGATCGGCGAGCTCATGCGCCCTATCGCGCACTCCACTCCTGATTGGACCACTGTCGCCGCGTTCGGACCGGTCACCGAGCCGACGCTGCTTCTCGGGTGGGACGGCACTCCCACCGCGCTGCTGCCCCCTGGCGCAGTCTTTGCCGTCCCGCCCGAAGCCCGTGAGCACGTGCAGCTGCGCGCGCTCGGATTGCCGCTCGAACACCTTCGTCGCGTTCCGAGCACCGCCCGCGCCACGGAGGTGGTCGCCGCCGGCGGCCTGCCCGTCGTGGTCGCCGACGCCAACGGCGTGATCGCCGGCGTGTTCGGACTCGACGAGCTGAAGATGGCGGCCCGGCGCGACCCGGTGCTCGCCCGGTCGGATCGCTGACGCAGTCAGCTCAGCGAGGGCCCAGGCGCCACCGGGATCGTCGACCGGGCGACGTATTCGGCACCACTCGAGTGCCGGCGGCTCTCGTAAACCGTGACCGCGTCGACCTCCCACTGCGGCCCGATCGGGGCGTGACCGATCGCCGCCAGCGTCGGGCGCACGTCGGCCGGCGCGCGGTACCGCGCGAGCGTGAGGTGCGGCCGGAACGGCCGCGGGTCGGGAACGTGCCCGAGCGCCGCCAGACGCTCGGCGACGGCCGCCGCGAGCCGCGCCAGCACCTCGGACCCCTCCGCCAGACCGAGCCACAGCACCTGCGCGCGGCGCGCGTCGGGAAACGCGCCCGCGCCACCGATTTGCGCGCTCCCGGACGGGAGGGCGATGCCGTCGAGCGCGGCCGAGACCGCGTCGGGATCGGCGGCGTCGCCGAGGAACTGGAGTGTCAGGTGCCACTGCTCGCGCGGCGTTCGCCGGCCGCGGAGCTCGAGCGCCGACACCCGGCTCGCGACCGCGTCGAGCACCGGCTCGGAAATACGGACCGCGACGAACGCGCGTGTCACCTACGGGAGCGCGTCGAGACGCTGACGCACGAGGTTGAGGAGCGAGATCGTGGAGAACTGGCGCACGCGCTCACGGTCGCCGGGCAGGCGCGTGCTGACCGCCTCGACCTTGCCGTCGGGCATCGCGATCCCGAAGCAGACGGTACCCACGGCGACGCCGTCTTGCTCGGTCGGCCCGGCGACACCCGTCACCGCGATGCCGACGTCGGCCCCGAGCAGGCGCTGCGCGCCGCGGGCCATCTGCGCGGCCGACTCTTCGCTGACGACGGGATCGGCCGTGACGCCGAGCAGCGATCGCTTCACGTCGGTGGCGTACGAGCCGATCGTGCCGCGGAACGTCT
Source organism: uncultured Burkholderiales bacterium (assembly GCA_964558245.1). GTDB lineage: Bacteria > Actinomycetota > Acidimicrobiia > IMCC26256 > PALSA-610 > JBBQER01. Next base: position 2,258 of record CAZLEC010000141.1, read on the forward strand.
CGCTCGCCCCCGGCACGCTCGCGATCCGCGCCCCGATCAGCCCGCCCGTGACCGACTCCGCGACGCCGAGCGTCCAACCTCGGGCGCGCAGGCGCGACAGCACCGCGTGCTCCATCGTCTCGTCGTCGACTCCGAACACGAGGTCGCCGAGGATCTTGCGCAGCTCCGCCTCCTCGGCGTCCACGAGCGCTCGCGCCGCGTCCTCGGTCTCGGCCTTCGCGGTGACGCGCACGACCAGGCCTTCGATGCCGCGAGCGAGGAACGCGATCGTGGGATTGCCGGTCGCGTCGAGCGCGTCGAGACGGTGCGCCACCATCTCGGCCAACGCCGACTCCGACGTGCCCCACGTCTTGAGCGACCGGGACACGATCGCGGCGACGTCGCCCGAGCGTCGCAACAAGTCGGGAATCACCTGTGCGCGCACCATCTCCTGCATCTCGTAGGGGACGCCGGGCACGGCGTACACAACCTTGCCTTCACCCACCGGACAGCACAGGCCGGGCGCGGTGCCGAGTGGGTTGGGCAGGGGCTCGCCGCCTTCGGGCACGTCGGCTTGGCGAAGGTTGTTCTGCGGCATGTCGCGCAGCCGCGAGCGGAACATGGTGGCAATGTGCTCGGCCAGCTCCATGCGGCGCACGAGCGGCACGCCCATCAGCTCCGCGATCGCGTCGCGGGTGAGGTCGTCCTGGGTCGGGCCGAGCCCGCCGCACACCAGAACCGAGTCGCTGCGCTCGAGGAGATCGCGGAGCGCTTCGACGATGCGCGCCTGGTTGTCGCCGATCACGCGGTGCTCGTAGGAGTCGATGCCCGACGCGGCGAACTGCTCGCCGATCCAGGCGCTGTTGGTGTCGACGATCTGACCCAGCAACAGCTCGGTGCCGATCGCAAGAACTTCACATCGCATGGCGGTGAACCTACCTTGGGGAGATGCCGAGCGATGAGGAGTTGGGGTTTCCGACCGGGAATTCCGACGAACGCGAGCTGCTGTTGAGCTGGCTCACCTACCTCCGGGGCGCGGTCACCCGCAACGTCGAAGGGCTCGCCGACGACGACGCCCGGTGGACCCCCCACGGCGCGTTGATCTCGGTGCTCGGCGTCGTGAGCCACCTCACGCACGTGGAGTGGAGATGGATCAACGGCGGGATGCTCGGAGAGCAGGTCAGCCGGAGCGAGCGCGAGTTCACACCCGGCGTCGAGCTCACCGTGCCCGCCGCGCTCGACGCGTATCGCGCGCAGGCGGCGGTCACGGACGCGACCGCCCGCTCGATGCCGCTCGACCAGCCCTGCAACCGTCAGCCCGGCACCGACCTGCGGTGGGTGTTGCTCCACCTCATCAACGAGACCGCGCGCCACGCCGGGCACGCCGACGCGACCCGAGAGCTGCTCGACGGCACCACGGGAGAGTGATGGCCACCCAAGCCGACGTCCGGCGCATCGCGCTTGCGCTCCCCGAAACGACCGCCGGAGAGGATCGCTTCGCCTTCTCGGTGCGCAGCGGAAAAACGCACAAGGGATTCGTTTGGGTCTGGATGGAGCGCGTCGAGCCGAAGCAGCCGCGCGTCGCGAATCCCGGGGTGCTCGCGGTGCGCGTCGCGAACGACGCCGAGAAGCAGACGCTGATCGCGTCCGATCCGGAGAAGTTCTTCACCGAGCCGCACTACAACGGCTTCCCCGCGGTGCTCGTGCGACTGGCCGCGATCGACACCGACGAGCTCGAGGAGTTGATCGTCGACGCGTGGCGATGCCAGGCGCCGCGCACACTCGTGAAGGCGTACGACGGAGACGACGCGCAGAAGTAGCTATGCGACCTGCCGCCGCACGTCGAGTAGGTGGTGCCGCACCTCGTGCACCGTGTGCACCGCGACCCACCGCAACGACCGCTCGAACGGCTCCGGGTAGTTGTACATGAGCACGCGGTCCCAGTCGCCCGGCCGGAAATGGGCGAGCACGTTGGCGAAGAGGTACGCCGCCTCGTCGAGCTGGCGAGCGACTCGATCGGGCGCCTGGTCGGCGTAGCCGTCGTACTCCGCGCGCTCGTCACGGTTCATCGGGTCGAAGCTCGGGCGTTCCGTGATGAGGGCCGCCAGCACCCGTTCGCGCTGCACGAGCAGCACGTCGCGCACATGGCAGCCGTACTCGCCCGCCGACCACGTGGCCGGGTCGGGTCGCGCGTGCACGACTCGGCCGCTTCGGAGGAGCTCGCCGATCTCGGCCGCGCCCGCGATGATGTCGAGCCCGGCCCGCGGCGCGTTCGCGAGCTCGTATTCGAAACCACACCCCGCGCAACGGTCCACGTCGGGCACTCTTGCCAGTCCGGGAATTCCCGTCAAGCGCCGAGCACCGCACGAGGAGGTCGCCGACTCATGTCCGATCAACCGCTCTCCGGTCGCACCGCGTTGGTCACCGGCGCCAACCACGGCATCGGCGCCGCGACCGCGGCGGCCCTGGCCACGCTCGGCGCCGACGTCGCGATCACGTACCTTCGCCTCGAGGTCGACGACGACTCCAGCCGGCCCGCCGACTACGCCCGCATGCGCCGAGCGAACGCCGACTCCGTGATCGCGCGGGTCGAATCGGTCGGCGGGCAATGCCTCGCACTGGAGGCCGACCTCGTCGACCCGGCGGTGCCCGCCGTGCTGTTCGACGAAGTCGAGGCGACGCTCGGACCGGTCTCGATCCTGGTGAACAACGCCAGTGCTTGGCGCCAGGACACGTTCGCGCCCGATACCGGCGATCGCTTCCACCGCCGCACCGAGCTCATGAGCGCCGCATCGTTCGACGCGCAGTTCCTCGTGGACGCTCGCGCGAGCGCGCTGCTCATCGCCGAGCTCGCCCACCGTCACCGCGACCGGGGCGACACCTGGGGCCGCATCGTGAGCCTCACCTCGGGCGGACCGAACGGCTTTCCCGGAGAAGCCTCCTACGGCGCGGCCAAGGCCGCGCTCGAGAACTACACGATGACCGCGGCCATCGAGCTCGCGAGCGCGGGCATCACGGCCAACGTCGTGCACCCGCCCGTGACCGATACCGGCTGGATCACCGACGCCATACGGCAGTTCGTCGCGACGAGCGAAGACCACGTGCACGTCGCCGAGCCCGCGGAGGTTGCCGAGGTCATCGCGTGGCTCTGCACCGACGCGGCCGCGCTCGTGTCCGGCAACGTGTTGCGGCTGCGGTAGCGCGCCGCCTCAACCCGGCTTCGTCGCCTCGATCAGGAACCGGCTCGCGTGCGCGACGTACGGTCCGTCGCGCAGGATCTGCTCGTGCAACGCGCGGAGCCGATCGTGGTAGCGACCGACAGTGAAGCCCGGAACGATCCACACGACGAGGCGAAGGAAGTACACGACCGCGCCGATGTCGTCGAACACGGTCCGGAGCCGTTGCGTGCGGAGATCGACGACCGACAGCCCGGCCTGCTCGGCGCGCGCCCGCGCGAGCTCCGGATCGCGCGCGGACCACGGCGGCAGCGGGCCCATCATGAACTCGCCCAGCTCGCGAACGCTGTCGGGCCCGACCTGTTGCGAGAGATACGTGCCGCCGGGGCGCAACACGCGGGCGATCTCCTCCCACCACGTGACCACCGGGTGGCGGCTCGTGACGAGCTCGAAACTGCGGTCGGCGAACGGCAGCGCGGGCCGATCGAAGGTCGCGGCGACGACGAACGCGCCGCGCGGCCGGAGCCGGCGCGCCGCTATCGCGACGTTGGGGGCGTAGCCCTCGGCGGCCACCATGAACGGCGGGAATCGTGGCAGTCCGGCCAACATCTCACCGCCGCCCGATTCGAGGTCGAGCATCTCCGCCACCGTCGCAACCCGCCGCGCGACCAGCTCGGAGTACCGCCAGGCGGGGCGCTCCTCCGTGGCGCGGCCCTCGAGCCAGCTGAAGTTCCAGCCCTCGATGGGAGCCGACTCGGCCTCCGCGACGAGCTCGTCGAACGACCGCGACACGCGCGCTCAGGCGTCCTGGCGTTGCCAGTCGATGTAGCCGCGCTGGACGATCTGCAGCCCCGAGAGCAGCGTGAGCGCGACCGCGATCGCGAGCACCGTCTGTTGGAAGCCGAGGTCGTGCGCGGTGAACGGCAAGAGCACGAACCCGACCGCACAGAACTGCGTAAAGGCCTTGTACTTGCCGAGCCGCTGCGCGGGGAGGACGATCCCGCGCCGGCCCGCGACGGATCGGTACAACGAGATGCCGAACTCGCGCGCCGCGACGAGGAGGATCGGCCACCACGGGAACACGCCCCGGTCGGCGAGCACCGCGAGCCCGCCGAGGACGATCAACTTGTCGGCGACCGGATCGAGGAACGCACCGGAGCGCGTCGCGCCGTCGCGTCGGGCCAGCCACCCGTCGAGGCTGTCGGTGGAGGTGATCGCGAACCAGAGCCCGACGGTGGCCCACGACGAACCATCGCGCCGGATCAACAGAAGTGTGGGGATCGCGGCGAGAATCCGTGCCAGCGTGACGAAGTTGGCCGGCGTCGCGACGGCACTCTGCCCGAACCGCTTCCTCGCGACCGACGCGCGCGACGGGGCGGTCACGCGGTCATCCCAACGGGAGCGGCGACGCTCCGATCTGCGGTCGCCTCGAGATCGGGCCCCGCGATGCCGCACACGGTGGCGGCCACGATCGCGCCGGGTCGTGCATACGGCGTGTCGGCGCCCGCATCCACGAAGCGCACGATGCCGTCGATCTCCGGCGCCTCACGGTAGGTGCGCCCGACCAGCAAGCCGTCGTCGTCGGTGCCGTCGACCAGCACCGCGATCTCCTCGCCGACCAAGGCGAGTCGTGACGCGGTGGTGATCGGATCCTGCACGTCGGCGCACTCGCCGAGCCGTTCCCGCACGAGCTCCTCGGCGACCGCGCCGTCGAAGTCCGCAGCAGGAGTGCCGTCTTCGCTCGAGAACGCGAAGAACCCGGCCCAGTCGAGGCGCGCGCCCGCGAGGAAGTCGAGCAGCGCGTCGTGATCCGATTCCTGCTCGCCCGGGAAGCCGACGATGAACGACGAGCGGAACGCGGCGTCGGGCTCCTGTGCGCGAATTCCTTCGATCATCGTGAGGAACCGCTCACCGCTTCCCCATCGCTTCATGCGCCGCAACAATCCCGGCGCGGCGTGCTGCAACGAGAGATCGAAGTACGGAACCACCGTGGGCAGCTCGAGCATGGTGCTGACGAGCGGGTCGTGCACCTCCGACGGGTAGAGGTACAGCAGGCGGATGCGCGCGAGCCCGTGCGCCGACAGCGCATCGAGACGCCGAAGGAGCGGCGCGAGCGAACCCGGCTCACCCGCGTCGCGACCGAACCACGCAAGATCTTGCGCGACGAGCACGACCTCGGCGACGCCGCCCTCCACGAGCGCTCGCACTTCGGCCTCGATCGACTCCGGAGTACGCGACCTTTGCTTGCCGCGGAACGACGGGATCGCGCAGAACGCGCACGCGCGGTCGCAGCCCTCGGCGACCTTCACGTAGGCCCAGGGTGCGGTCGGCGCGGGCCGGGGCAGCTCGAGCAGATCGCGGACCCCGACCGGCTTGCGGGTCGGGGCCAGCACGATGTCGCTGAGCGATCCCTCGCCCGCGAAGCCCACGACCGCGTCGGCCTCGGGGAGCGCAGCCGCGAGCTCGGCGCCGTATCGCTCCGCCATGCAACCGGTGATCACGAGCTTGGCTCCGTCGCGCTTGGTGTCGGCCAGCGCGAGCGACACGTCGATCGACTCCTGGCGGGCCGCCTCGATGAAGGCGCACGTGTTGACGACGACGAGATCGGCGGCCCCGGGGTCGGACACCGCGACCAGCCCGTCGGCGAGCAACGACGCGACGACCTTGTCGGAGTCGACGGCGTTCTTCGGACAGCCGAGCGTCTCGACGTAGAAGCTCGCCGGCGGCGCGCCGCGCGGCGGAGGGCTCGTGTCGGAGTCACTCACTGGGAAGCGCGCCACGGGTACACGCCGGGCGGACACCCCCACATCGTACCGACCGGGCGCGCGTACACTCCCGCCGTGGCCACCGAGCAGACCGTCTGGTGCCCGTCCTGCGGCGCCGAGTACCGCCCCGACACGATGCAGTGCCCCGAGTGCCGGGTCGCGCTCGTGCCCGATGAGCCCGCCTCCCTCGGCGACGCCGACGACGGCGGCCTGGTCGAGCTCGGCGAATGGCCGCGGGTCCAGGCCCAGGTGCTGCGGCGCCGGCTGGAGACCGCGGGCGTGTCGGTCATGATCGAATGGTCGGGCCCGGCATCCGACTCCACGGGGATCCTGCTCGTGCCGGAGGACCGAGCCGAGTTCGGGGCCGCCGTCGTGAACGAGATCGACGTCGACGACGAGGTCGCCGACAACTCGCCCCACGCGTACGTCGCCCGGGTGGAAGAGCACCTGTCCGCGGCGGCGGGGCTGCTCGCCGAGCTCCGCGCCCAACTCGACCAGCTCGAAGCCGACGGCAAGCTGTAACCCAGGCGCAGAGCGCAGAGCGCAGGCCGCAAGAGGAAACAGGCGCAGATCCGTAGGCCGCAAGAGAAAGGACGGCGCACCGTTGCGCCGCCCTTCCTGTCGTTCCCCGCTGAGTTACGCGGCGCGAACGATCGGGGTTCCGTGCTCGCCGAGTGACTCGTCGCCCGTTGCCCGGTCGTGCGTGAGGTACGCGAAGAGCGCCCGCCACGGCACGGTCAGACCGGCCACGATGAATCCGGTGCTCCACGTTCCGACGGTTGCGTTGCGGATGTCGATGCCCCACGCCCGGAACACCGAGTAATCGAGCAACACGGTCGCGCCGACCGCGATCACGAACGTGAGCAGCGAGCGCATCTTCGCGAGCTGCGGAACCGCATCCGTGAGGAAATCGACGAGCTTCAAGGTCGCGAGCGCAAGGAGCGCGACGACGGCGAAGACGTACATGGCCCACCTCCTGTGGTGGTCTCGGTCAGGCGTCCGCCCGACCTGCACGTCTGACTGCCGGCTCCCGAAAAAGGTGACATCGA
>CAZLEC010000142.1:0-9219 GCA_964558245.1 uncultured Burkholderiales bacterium
CTTCATGGTCTGGACGAGAGTTAGCGCACCGGGCGCGAGCTGCATCAGATCGGCCCGGTTCATCCCCGCGCCCTGCACCCGCACGATCACGAGGTCGTCGAGCGGCTCGGGATCGGGCCGATCGGCGATCTCGATACGGCCGTGCGTGATCGTTGCGGCTCTCACCTGTGCGCCTCCGATGCTGCTCCGCCAAGCCCTCGCCGGTGGCGGAGGCTACGGCACGGCGTACCCTCGTTCTCGTGGTCGGCGGGTTGCGGTTCCTCGACGAGGACGGAGAAGAGGTCGAGCTCGACGCGACCGAAGCCGACGCGCTCGAAGCCGTCACCGCCGGGCTCGAGGAGGCGACGGTGTCGGCCTGCGCCGATTGTCGCTCGCGCGTGCTCGCGACGGTGGCGCTCGTCGACCTGCTCGACCGGGCCCAGGCACATCCCCGCTCCGGTGAGCTCGTCGAGCTGGCCGACGACGCGCCGACGCTCCACCTGTACGTCATCGACCTCGCGACCGCATGCCGCCACGTCCGGTGGCGCGACCCCGGCTATGCCGAGTGGCTGGACGCGATCGAAGGCGACGGCCCTCGCGTCCGCCCGTAGTTGCCGTTTCGTCAGGCGAACTCGAGCAGCGCGTCGAACGACTCGGCGATGTCGGCCATGAACGCGTCGACGTCGGTGATCGCGGCGGGGTCGATGTTCAGGCCGATGTTCAGGTCGTCGCAGTAGCTCAACACGGTGGCGTTGAGTGCGGTGCCGGTGCGCGGGCCGAACGGGTAGTTCGCGATCATGCGCTCGCCCGCGATGTAGAGCGGCACCGGACTGCCGCGCAGGTTCGTGGCCGCGAAGTCGGTCGTTCGCGTCTGCGCGCGCGTCATCGCGACCAGGAAGGCGGTCGGAAGCCCGGTGAAGAACACCGCGAGTCCCTCTGCGGCGCCGATCGCGCTCTCGCCCCTCGCGGCGGTCAACCGCTCGCGCACGAGCTCGAACAACTTCGACGCGTCGGCGCTGGGTTGGATCGGGATCAGGACCCGCGCCGGCACGAACCGGTTGGCGGCGTCGTCGCCGCGGGTACGGGTGCTGATCGGCATCGCCAACCGGAGCTCGTCGACACCGCTCTCGAACCGTTCGTGATACCGACCGAGCGCCCCGGCGACGCCGGTCACGTACGCGTCGTTGATGCTCCCACCGAGCTTGTGCGCCGCGGCCAGCAACGCCGGCAGCGAGACGGTGTGCACCTCGAAGTGCCGGGCCAGTGAACGCTCCGACATCACGTCGGAGCGCGCGGGCTCGGTGTTGAGCACCTGACGCTGAAGTGAGCGCAGCAGGCGCGCGGTGTCGGCCGTGCGCACGGGGAGCTCCGCCGGGTGAGTGAGGACGTGCGACGCGTCGCCGATGATCCGCCTCGCCATGTCGACGTTGCGGGTCGCGGCGTCGATCAGCGCGGTTCGCGTCGCCTGCAACGGTGTCGCGTGCTCGCGCTTCGAGTCGAGGTCGGTGACGGGAGCGGTGCTGTCGGCGGGCGCGTCGGGTTCGAAGTCGACGAACGCGAGCGAGAGCCGTAAACCGCCGACACCGTCGGTGATGGTGTGGTGGATCTTCTGCAGCAGCGCCGCCCGCCCGTCGGGAAGACCCTCGATGATCGTGAACTCCCAGAGCGGGCGGGCCCGGTCGAACGGTTGCTCGGCGAGCGAGCCGCAGAGGTCGAGCATCGCGCGCACGCTGCCCCGGCCCGGCAACGCGACTCGCCGCACGTGCGAGCTGAGGTCGAGTGACGGATCGACGGCAAACGCGGGTGGCGCGATCCGCAGCGGCGCATTCACGACCCGCTGCCCGAGGCGGGGGATCGCCGCCACCGCCCGGGTGACCGTGTGCTGCATGCGGTCGTCGCGAGGTGCGCGCTCGAGGATCGTCAGGTTGCAGAAGTCGGACCGCAGCGCCGGGTCCTTCTCGACGGCCCACATGATCGCTTCGGTGTTCGACATGCGCACGGGGCCGAATGTACCCGCCCCCGTGGGCGACGAGGAAGGGATGCCCCGCTCCCGGGGCGCCGTCGGGTCAGCGCGGGACGCTGGTGTGCTTGAACTCGTTGAGCTCGGTCCACTCCAACAGGTCGAGCACCTTGTCGACCTCGTCGGCGTTGGCGCGGTCCATGAGTCGCACGAATGCCGCCCGCTCACCGATGATGAAGGTCGGGACGCCGAAGACGTGCCAGCGGTGGTCGGCCTCGGTGTGCTCCTCGGCGAGGACCTTCAGCGGCCGGCCGGAGGCGACCTCGGCGGCGACGGCCGCGGGGTCGAGCCCCACCGACGCGGCGACGTCGGCGAGCACGTCGGCCTTGGCAATCTGGCGGCCTTCGTCGTGGCGGGCCGCGAACGCGGCGACGTGCCAGTCGAGGAAGTGGTCGGCAAAGGAATCGCGCACGGCGATGCCCCAGAGGAGGGCCAGCACGCCCGTGCCCCACACGTCGGGTTCGCGCTCCCATACCGGGGGCGCGCCTTCCTCGACGTGTACCTGGTCGAGGGAGAAGGGCAGGAACCGGACATCCCAGTCGCGGCCCTCACGGAGGCCCGTCACGACCGACTCGTGCCCGTTGCGGGCAAAAGGACACCGGTAGTCGAAGCTCACTGCGAACTGACGGGCCACAGGGTCCTCCTCGTAACGTCGGCGACTAGCAAGTCAACCGCGATCGCCCCCTCATCATTCCTGCATTGGCGCGTGGCTGCGGACCCGCAGCTCAGCCGGTGACGAATCGGCGCGCCGCGAAGCCCAGGGCCAGGCCGAACGCGGCGCCAGCGGCGACGTCGGAGGCGTGGTGCAGCCGCACGTACACCCGGGTCGCCGCGACTGCGGCCGCGAGCGTGTACCAGCCCGGCCCGCCGCCGAGCAGGGTCGCCGCGCAGAAGGCCGCGGTCGCGTGACCGGAAGGGAACGACGTGGTGATCGGCCGGTGGAGGCCGTGGTGGAACTCGATGTCGTCGTAGTGCGCCGGGCGGACCCGGCCGAACATCGACTTCACGACCCCGTTGGTGACGAGTGACTCGGCGCCCATCGCAGCGGCGAAGCGAGCCGCGTACCGCGTGTCACCGCCGCGAGCGAGCGCGACCGCGGCGCCACACGTTTGCCAGAGGAGGCTGTGGTCGGCCGCGCTCGAGATGCGGTACACGATCCGGTCGGCCGCGGGGCCGCGGACACGGTCGACCGCGCGGTCGACCGCGTCGTCGAGCTGGGCGATGGCCGAGAGCATGAAACGGGGCGGAGCAGCTCAGGCGAGGGCGAGCGGGAGCTGCGGCCGGCCTTCACGATCGGCCTGGCGTGCGAGCATCACCGGTGCCGCTTGTGCCGGGTCGCCGCCGTACGCCGGGCAGAACTCCTTGAACGAGCAGTACGCGCAGAGCGCCGAAGTGCGCGGCCGGAAGTCGGCTCGGGCGCACGCGGTGCGCACTGCCTTCATCACCGCGCCCGACTTCACTTCGACGCCGCGCAACGACTGGTCGCTGGGCTGGGTGATGATCCGCTCCGGCTTCGACAGGTACAGGAGCTGGATGCGCTTCGGCCGCCGGCCGAGCATGCGCTCGCACAGCAGCGAATAGATGTGGATGCCGGCCATGCTCTGCTGTTCCCAGCCTTCGCCGGGTTCGCGGCCCGTCTTGTAGTCGGTGATCACCAGCTCGCCGTCGGCATCGAGCTCGAGCCGGTCGATGATGCCGCGGATGATCACGCCATCGGAGGTCTCGGCGGTGACGCGCAGCTCGACGCCCAGCACCGTGATCTCGCGCGGATCCTCCATCTCGAAGTAGCGCCGGAGGAGCACTTCGGCATCGGCATTGAACGACGCCCACTCGGCTTCGGAGAGCTCGAGCTCGGAGAACTCGGGGTCGGCCGCGAGCTCCTCGGCGGCCCGGGCGAGGTCGAGGAGCGCGGCGTCGATCGTGCGGTCGGCGGGCGGACGCCACATCAGGTGCTGGAGCGCGAGGTGCACGAGCGTGCCCTTGCTCGCGGGCGCCGACGGCGGTTCGGGCAGCCGCTCGATGTACGAGAATCGGAACGCGAGCGGGCAGCTCGTGAACGTGCTCATCGAGCTCGGCGAGAGCGATCGTGGCATCGGGAGGGACGCGGGAGGCGCGTCAACGGTCATGCGACGACGATACAACTGCCCTGCGACACTCAGGCGGACTCGGGTGCGGGCGCCGGGCTACGGATCCGCGAGGTACCGCGCGAGCCCCGTGGCCAACGCCCCGGCGGCCTGCTCACGGAACGTTCCGCTCTCGAGGAGCGCCGCGTCGGTGGCGTTGCGCATGTTGCCGGTCTCCACCAAGACCTTCGGGACGTCGGACAGGTTGAGGCCGCCGAGGTCGGTCCGCTCGACGAGGCCCTGCGTCCCGAAATAGGTGGAGGTCGGCATGCCCGTGGCCTCGAACGCGTCGCGGACGTCGACTCCGAGCTGGTGTGACCGTGTGTAGATGTCGTCGGTGTATCCGGTGATGAGCGCGGGCATGTTCACGTGGAAGCCCCGGCCGCCCGTCGGACCGCCGTCGGCGTGGATGGAGATCGCGACGTCGGCGTGCGCCCGGTTCGCGAAGTCCGCCCGCTCGTCGATGCACGGACCCCAGCCGGTGTCGGTCACGCGCGACATGATCACGTGCGCGCCGGCCGCGGTGAGGAGGTCGCGGAGCCGCAGCGCGACATCGAGGTTGTACGCCGACTCCGTGTAGCCATCGTTGGTCTCGGTACCGGTCGTGTCGCACGCTCGCGTCTGCGTGCCGATGAAGATCGGTCGCGCGATCTCCGACGCGTGCGCACCGTTGCCGCCGTTGTGTCCGGGGTCGATCGCGATCGTCTTGCCGCGCACCGAGCCGAGTGAGGGGCTGCCATTCCGAGGCGGCGGTGCCGCCGCGGTCGTCGGGGTGACGGCCGACGTTGCGCCGACCGTGTTCGTCGGCCCCTGCGTCGTCGCGATCGGCGGAGCAGTGGTGGTCATGGTGGTCGTTGCGGCCGTGGTTGCCGTCGTCGCGCTCGAAGTCGTGCGTCGGTCACGGGTCGGTGCGGCCGTCGGCGGCGTCGTGACCGTGCTCGACGACGGAGTTCCGGCCGCGGTCGCCGGCACCGAGTCGCGGTTGAGTCCGGCGGCCACGACCGCGCCGCCGCCGAGGATCGCGACGGTCAACGCGATGGCAGCCGAGCGACGTCGTCGGTCCATCACCTCACGCTACGGCGTTGACGCGACGATCCGTCAACGCATGGATCGCAGGGCCGACTCCCACACGTCGGGCGGGGTCTCGTGCGAGTTGCCCTCGAGGATGGTCAGGTGTACGTCGGCGACTCCGCGCCACGGTGTCACGGGCACCTGTCGATCACCCGCCGCGTGCCAGGCCTCGACCCGCGTCGACGATGCGACGTCTTCGACGCTGAAATTCCAGGGCCGGCTCACCCGGCGCACGTCGTCGACCATCCCGGCGCTCGTCTGCCTTCCGATCAGGAACATCAGCCGGATGGCAGGCCGGGGCAACACCGCCGCGGCGCGCATGGCAGCGCGCACGCCGAGTGGGAGACCGGGATCCGGGGGAGTCATCGGCGCCCACGACGACAACAGGCCCACGGTATGTACGCGCGCCGGTGCGGCCACCGCGCAGGCAAGCGCATGAGGGCCGCCGCCCGAGAAACCCAACACGGAGAAGCGGTCCACACCGCGATCGTCGAGATCGCTCGCGATCATCCGACCGACGTCGAGCAATGACGCTTCGGGTGCGGGCGCCGACTCGCCGTAGCCGGGCCGGTCGGCCATCAGTACGCGTAGCTCGAGGCGTTCTGCGGTTTCGGGAAACGGGATGTGCTGTTTCCCGTTCGCCGTGCCGTGGAAGTACACGACCACGGGCCCGTCGGGGTCGCCGGCCTCGGACCAATGCAACACGACCAACCCGCGAGGATCAGTGACGCCGGCGCGCGGCGACGATGACGAACGGCGGGACGTGCACGTAGGCCTCGACTCCCTCCGGGCCGCCGATCGCGGCGGCCGGGTCGAGCCCGGGCTCGGCGAGCTCGACGATGTCGCAGCCCAGAGCGATCAGGTGGTTCACGTACTGCGAGAGCGGTCGGTGAAAGTCGGTCGCGTGTGGCACTTCGATCTCGTACTCCTTCAGGTACTCGCTGACGGTGACCGACCCATGATCCATCCATGAGGTCCTCGCGTTCTCGAAGCAGGGATGCGTCAGCGAGAACACGAACGTGCCGCCCGGCGAGAGCGACTCGACGCATCGTCGCATCGCATCGCGCCAGTCGGGAATGCCGATGAACACCATGCTCGCGACGACCGCGTCGAACGGACCGATCTCGGGCAGCCGAGACAGGTCTTCCTTCAGGTAGCGGATGCCCGCGTGCTCCCGGTGCTCCATCTCGACCGCGTAGTCGAACAGTGCCGTCGCGGGCTCGACGCCGACCACGTGCGCGCCGCGCGCCGCGAGGAGCCGGCTGAAGTAGCCGTGCCCGCACCCCGCGTCGAGCACCCGTTTGTCCGAGACCTCGCCCAACATCCGGAGCATCACCCCGTTGAGCAGATGCTCCTTGGCGAAGCCGCCGTACGGATCCGTCGCGGCGATGGCCTCCCTGGGCACCAGGCTCCACTCCGCAATGACCCGTTCGTTCGTCCAATGACTCGGCGTCACCCGATCACTTTGCCTCGTCGGCCCGTGCTCGTGGAATCGGCGGCGGCGCTCAGGTCGGCGCCCGTGGGCGGCGGCTCGGCGGCCGTTCCGGGGTCCGGGCGATGTGTCGCCGCGGCCCGCTCGGCCATCTCGGCGACGAAGGCGACGTCGTCGTTCGACGACACGCGGATCTCGATCCAGTCGGAGCGACCCTTGCGCAACTCGACGCGCGGATTGTCGCGCAGAACCGGCCGGAGCTCCCGGATGATCGGCGCAGTCAAGCGCAGGTCGATCACATCGGTGCTGTCGAAGTGCGCGATCTCCTTGCCGTTGCACCAGAACGCGTTCCCGGGCCCGAACATCGACGGGCTCTCGACGACTCCCTCGATGTCGCGCAGGTGATCGCTCAGCGACTCGTGCAGCGTGTTCGCCACGACGCCAGTTTGCCCGTCAGGGGCGTCGGGTGGCGCGGACGACGACGTCGTCCAACCGGACGGTCCGGCCCGCGCGATCAATGAGGGTGCGGACAAGCTCGTCGGCGGTGACGATGTCCCACTGGGTGGCGGCGAGTCGGGCCGTGATGCTCGCCGCGGTGACCGACACCTCATCGGGCGGGTGTTCGTCGCCGTGCGGTCCCGGGTTGTGCCCGTGCCCCGGCGTTTCGGTGCGGTGCAGGTGTCCGACGATCAGCAAGGTGCCGTCCGGTGCGACCCACCCGGAGATGCGCTCGTAGAACGCGAGTTGCGGCAGCGATGGGTGCGCGTAGTGGGTGGTGACCAGGTCGAACTGTTCGCCCGGTTCCCAGACGCTCAGGTCGGCCTCGACCCACTGCACTCGCTCGGGTGCTGCACCACCGCTGGCCGCACGCTCGGCGGCGCGGGAGAGCGCCTCGGTGGAGATGTCGGCGGCGGTGACCTGCCAGCCGTGAGTGGCAAGCCAGATTGCTTCCGCGCCCTCGCCGCAACCGGCGTCCAGCGCGGTGCCCGGCGCCCGATCGGCGATCTCGCGTGCGAGATACGGGTTCGGAACGATCTCCCGGCCGGGCGCACGTTCGTTCGCCTGTTGCCAGTGGGACTCCCAGTAGTCCTTGTCGAATGCCTGCGGCATCGCGCCTCCGCGTGTCATGTCTTCACCACTGCCACTTTGACAGGCCGGTGCGCAGTTCGGGCGCGGTGTTCAGGCTCGAGCGGGACCAGCCGCCTTGGCCGCCTGTTCGATCTTGGCGCGGTGGTTCTCCCAGAAGGTCATGTCGCGCCCGTGCAGTCCCGCGCTCCCGGCCTCGGTCCCCACCGCGCCGTCGAGTTGCTCGCGCAGGATGTCAGCGTGCCCGGCGTGACGGTTGGTCTCGGTGAGGACGTGGACCAAGATGTTGAAGAGCTTCACGTCGGGGCGTGGCCACCAGGGCACATGGCCGGGCGCGTCGATGTCGAGCGCGGCGATCGTCGCGTCCGAGTGCGCCCACATGCGCTGGTAGCGATCGACGATCTCGGCTCGCGACTCGTCTTCCGTCGCCCACATATCGGCCAGCTGCAGCTTGTGGTCGAACAGCGCCGTGAGCTTGGCGTCGTCGTCGCGCCACGGCAACCGCTCGGGAAACGGGCGCCCGAACACCTCGCCGAAGTACCAGGCCTCGGTGATCGTCAGGTGCTTGATCAAGCCGAGGAGATTGGTCCCGGTCGGAGTGAGCGGGCGACGAACGTCGTACTCGGCGAGCCCTTCGAGCTTCCAGAGCATCGTCGCTCGTATGTAGCAAAGGTCGCCGTGCAGGTACTCCTTCGCGAACTCATCGATCATCGGAGAGGAGCCTTTCCGGGCCGGTGCCGTCAATCTTCACACTCGAACTCGGCGACGAGCTTCGTGGGCGCGCGGAGTCGCCAGGAATCGGTGAGGAGCTCCCGAAGCTCCTGAGTCCCGATCGCGTCGAACCGAACGAGAACCGTCGGATGTCCGTCGTAGTGCGAGGTGGTGAAGAACTTCTCGGGCTCCGAGTCGATCATCGCGAGCTTCTCGGCAACGTCCGAGACCCACACGAGCAGGACATCGCCCTCGGGTCGAATGCGTGCGAACAACTTGTCGCGCACCCGGAAGCCCGGCGTGCCGTACGAGGGCTTCTCGATCGTCGCCGGCAGCGACAACGCAACCTGACGGACATTGTCCTCGGTGATCACTGCAGCTCAACCAGCGGGCGGGATCGGTCGAGGTCGGTCTCGATACCGCGCGCAGCACTCGCCGTGCGATGGTGCTCCGACATCCGTCCAGCATGCCCCGCAGAGACGCCGTCTGCACGCGGCGGCATGCGCGTGCGAATGTCCCACATCGCGCCCGACAACCCGAGCCTCCGCCTCTGTCCTGTCGCCCGTT
Source organism: uncultured Burkholderiales bacterium (assembly GCA_964558245.1). Lineage (GTDB taxonomy): Bacteria > Actinomycetota > Acidimicrobiia > IMCC26256 > PALSA-610 > JBBQER01. The sequence continues at coordinate 8,990 of CAZLEC010000142.1, forward strand.
CTCCGCGGGGCTTTCCAACGCGGTTCACTCGCGTTTCTTGGCGTGTTCGAGGTGGTGTTGTCGGTGGTGGGCCCAGCACAGGAGTGTGAGGTTGTCGAGGTCGGTGGGGCCGCCGTCTTCCCAGTGCCAGACGTGGTGTCCTTCACACCAGCCGGGGAGGACGGTGCAGCCGGGTGCGGTGCAGTGCCGGTCGCGGGCGACGAGCGCCCGCCACAGCGGGGCGGGGATGT
>CAZLEC010000143.1:0-9178 GCA_964558245.1 uncultured Burkholderiales bacterium
CCTCGATCAGGTCGCACGACCGTTGAACGGCGCGTGGCGACCGGTTCACCGGGCTGCGCTCGCAAAAGAGCAGCAACGCGGGCGTTCGGACTCGGCGAAGTTCGTCGTCGGTCAGGCGTTTCGGGAACGGCTGCTTGCCCACGAACGTGCGGAGGCCGGCAACCGAGATGTCGAGCAACGGCTGCCGCGGAGTCGAGCCGTTGTTGAGCCGCCGCATCAACCGGTGGAGCGCTCGGTCCGACTTCGCGACCGAGGCCAGGATGCTGTCGGGCACGATGCCGGCGAGAAAGGTCCACTGTGGCCTCCCGATCGCGCCGACGGGATCGACCGCGGTGACGCTCGCGAGCCGCTCGGGAGCGCGGACAGCCTGGTTGACCGTGAGCCATCCGCCGTAGGAGAGCCCGACGAGATGCACACGCTCGAGGTCGAGCGCGATCAGTACCTCGTCGAGCCATGACGCCATGTCGGAACCGTCGCGCACCCTCGCCGTCTGCACGCTCCGGCCGACGTCGCCGATCGTGTCGACCGCGTAGACGCGGCGACCTTCCGACAGCGCCGCAGCGTCGGCGAACCACGACGGTGCCGAGACCGCCAAGCCGGGCAACAACACGATCGGCGTCGCGCTCCCCGCGCCGATCGCCAACACGTGCGTCGTGCCGTAGGAGGTCGCGACGTCGGATTCGGACGGTCGGGTGGGCCACGCCTCGAGCGCGCGGTCGTATGCCGCGAAGAACCTCAGTCGCGCCGACTCACTGCGGAATCGACCCACCCGCCGGTCGGCTCTCGTCACGCGGCCTCGCTCTCGTGCTCTCGGCACGGTAGCGCCGCGGGCGTCGATACGCGCGATCCGGCTCGCTCGGAATTCCTTTACGGTGAGCGGCCGGCACGACCACGGACGGACCTGGGCATGATCGACGATCTCAACGTAGCGACAGCTTGCCCGCCTGCCCGCGTCGACGTTCCGCGCCGCGCCGGTGGCCTCGAGTGGGCGATCGGCGCGCTCGTCCTCGGAACCGTCGTGGCCGTCGACCCGGCCGGGCTCGTGCCGACCGGGCCGATGCGATGGACCGTGATCACGCTCACGACGTGCGTCGCACTCGGCGCACTCGTCTGGCGTGGGGTCGTCGTCCCGCGCGCGATGACGCGCCTTTGGATCGCGCTGCTCGGTGTGCTGCTCGTCGCGACGATCGCCGCGGTCGATCCGCTGAGCGCGTGGATCGGCACTCCCGACCGTCGCCTCGGGCTGCTCACCTGGATCACGTTCCCGGCCCTGTTCCTGGCCGGACGCGCGTGCACCGAGGCTTCGGCGTCGCGTGTCGTGCTCCGTGCGAGCGCGCTCGGCGGGATCGTGCTCGGAGTGTGGAGCTCGGCCGAGCTCCTGGGACACCCGCCGCTCGGGCTCCACTTCGCCGACACCCGAGCCGGCGGACCATTCGGCCAACCCGCCTATCTCGGCGCCGCGTGCCTGCTCCTCGGCCCGCTGACTGCCGCGTCCGCGCTCGACCGCGGCGAGTCGCCTTGGTGGCGACGGGTAGGAGCGTGCGGCGCCGCCGGCGCACTCTTCGCGTTGGCGGCGTCGCAGACGCGGGCCGCGTGGGTCGGCGCCGCGATCGCGATGATCGCGATCGCAGTGCAGAGAGGCGAGCTCCGGCACAGCCGACGCGCGAAGGTGATCGCGGCTGCGGTCGCGCTCGTTGCGATCGCGATCGGCGTGGCCTCCCCGCTGGGCGCTCGCGCGGTCTCGACGTTCGACGTCGAGCACGGCACGAGCGCGAGTCGCTTCGACGAATGGCGCATCGCGCTGCGCACCATCGCCGATCACCCGCTCGCGGGCGTCGGGCCCGAGGGATACCGCGTGGTGTTCCCCCAAGAGGTCGACGCGGCCTATGTGAAGGCGTACGGCGTCGCCGTGTACCCGGACCGCGCGCACAACGGCATCCTCGACGTCACCGTCGCCGGCGGCGTGTTCGCGGGGCTGCTGTACGCGGCGCTGCTCGCGCTGGCACTCCGGCACGCGTGGCGGGGGCTGCGCACGCGGGATCCCGCAACCGTCGCCCTGGGCGCGGCGGTGATCGCCTACGTCGTGCAACAGCAGTTCCTGTTCCCCCTCTCGGAGCTCGACCCGCTGTTGTGGGTGCTGGTGGGGATGCTCGTCGCTCGCACACCGGGTCCGGTACGTGACCCGACGGTTCGCGCCCGTTGGCTCGTCGCGCCGATCGTGGTCGTCGCGACCGTCGCGGCGGCGTTCGGCGCACGCGACGTGCTCGCGGATCGAGCGATGAAACGGGCCGCGACCACAACCGACTTGCGCACCGCGGAGCGCGACGCCGACGACGCTACCCGGCTCCGGCCCGACTCGATCCGCGCGTGGTACGTCGCCGCGAGCGTCGCCGAGCGCGGCGCCGCGCTGACCGACGTCGACACGGCGCTCGATCAGGTGCAACAGGGACTCGATCGCTCCCCCGGAGATACGGCGCTGCGTGTCCTCTCCGGCGAGTTGCTCGCCGAGCGCGCCGTGCGGTCGGGCCTGCCCGACGACATCACCGCCGCCCGACGGGAGCTGGCCCGCCTGCTGGCCGACGCTCCGCACGATCCGAGGCTGCAAAAAGCCCTGGTCACCGTGGATTCCCTGCCCAAGATCGGAAAACCGTGAACCGTTCGGGCGCCTCAGCGGTGTATCCAGCGATGCCGCCCCAGACACCGATTCACGACCGGCCCGTGGTGCTCGCCACCCCCGTCGGCCCCGCCCCCACGCCCCCCGCGCCGGTTCCGACCCCGGAGACGATCGACCTGACGGTCGTGCCGACCGCTCCGCAGCCCGACTTCGAGTCGTTCTACCGCGCCGGGTACGCCGACATCGCACGCGCGCTCACTGTCACGCTCGGCAACCTCGACCTCGCGCAGGAGGCCACCGACGAGGCGATGGTTCGCGCGTACGCACGCTGGGACAAGATCAGCGCGTACGACAATCCCGGCGGCTGGGTCTACCGCGTCGGCCTCAACTGGGCTCGCTCGGCCCGCCGCCGTCTCTCGCGCGTCGTTCCCTTCCACGAACGACGCGTCGTCGACGACCCGACCACCGATCCCGCGAGCGCGGCTGCGCTACGTGACCTCGACGTCGGCCTGCGCTCGGTTGTCGTGTGTCGCCTGCTCCTCGACTGGTCCGTCGAGGACACGGCCACCGCACTCCGCCTGAAACCCGGCACGGTCAAGAGTCGCCTGCACCGTGCGCTCGCCCAACTCGAACAAACCCTCGGAGATGCCTCGTGAACACCAGCCAGATCAACCAACTCCGCGATGCGCTGCACCGCGAGACGCAAGACATCGAACCCGTGGGTCTCGGTGTCGAACGCGTGGTGAGCCTCGGTCGGCGCCGCCGCAATCGCGGCCGCGCGGTGGTCGCGGTCGGCGCGGCCACGTGCGTCGCCGGTTTCGGCGCGGCGTTGGTCGAACGCGGTACCGCGGGGCCGCAGCAGGTCGCGGTCGCGGCATCGGCACCGTCGGGAGGCGCGGCGACTCCGGCGCTCGAGTTCCGGGTCGTCGACGGCACGGTCGCCTATTCCTCGACGCATTTCACGAGTCCGGCCGGCGTCACTTACGAGCTGTCGACCGCGCCCGGCACGACCGCGCAGGCCTCGGGCGCGCCCGGGCAGGCGATCTACAGCACGACCGACGGTCAGCACTGGACGACCGCCGCTCAGGACGGGGCCTGGATCACCGATCTCGCGCAGCGCGACGGCGTGCTCTACGCGGTCGGTACCGCACCGGGCGCCGCGAGCCCCGCCGACGTGCAGTACCGCGTCGGCACCTCGCACAACGGCGGCGCGGCGTGGACCGACGCCGATCTGCCGTTCGACCTGACCGCACCGAGCGCGAAGGTGCCGCTGTTCCGGACGTCGTCGGTGCACATCGCGAGCGGTCCGACCGCGACGATCGCCCTCCTCACCGAAGACTTCTCTCCGAACCTCGATGCGATGGTCGCGGCGCGCACCGCGGGCCACCCCACCGTCGAGCCGAGGCAGGACGCCGACGGCTACGCGTTGGTCGACATGTCGGCATGCCAGTCGATCAAGGCCGGCATCGCGAGCGCACCCGGCTCGGCCAACGCTGCGGTCAAGGCCATCGCCGCGGTCAACGCTCGCGCCAAAGCCGGCTGCGCCGACGCCCCGGTGCTGGGCACCATCACGTGGTCGGATCTCGGGCTCACCGGCCCCGGCGACCTCACCCGCCAGGAAATGCTGTCGAGCACCGACGGCACGCACTGGAGCTCCGTGCCCGCACCGTCCACTGACTCGGTTCAGCAGCTCGCGGCCGACGCCGGAGGGTTCTTGCTCCTGAGCTACGACAACACCTCACCCGTCGCGGGCCCGCTCCCGACTGCCGGCACGACACTTCTCCGCTCCGCCGACGGGCGCACGTGGACGAAGGTCTCGACCCCCGACGTGAACGTGCAGGCAATCGCCGACGACCGCATCGTCGGCGAGGGCCCGGCGGGCGCGGTGGAAACCTCCACTGACGGTGGGTCGACGTGGAACACGACCGACGTCAGCTCGCTGCTCCCGGCCGGCGCACCCGCGAGCTCCATCTCGTCGGCCGACGCCGGCCCGCTCGGCTTCGCCGTCGTCGTCTCCGCCGAAGACAACGGGAACAATCAGGTGCGGGGTCACGACCGCCTGCTGTTCAGCACCGACGGCGTGAACTGGACGACCAGCGACCTCGCCGCGGCGGGTGCGCCGGCCGGCGGATACCCGGCGCAGGTCACGGTCGGAGCAGACCATGTCGGCGTCGACTACGAAGTCGCCGGACCAACGCCGGGCGGGCCGATGAAGATCACGACGGTGCTCGCGACTCCGAAGCGATGAGCAGGGGGTCGATGCCGCCGACCAGCTCCGCCTACGTGTTCGCGCGGGCGGAGCTGATGTCGGCGAGCGCCGACGCCGGATCACGCCGGCACTCGAGGTCGCCCAACGACACGATGCCGACCACTTGCCCACCCTCCACGACGGGGAGCGGCGGATCGCGTTGAACCGCATCAACTCGATGGCGTGCTCGACCCGATCCTCGGGCCGCACCTCGGTGAGGTCGGTGCTGCAGATCTCGCCGATGAACGTTGCCCGGGGATCGTGCCCGTTGGCGACGAAGCGCACGACGACATCGCGGTCGGTGAGGATTCCGCAGAGCTCGTCGCCGCGGAGAACGAGCACCGCGCCGACATCGGCCTCCCGCATGACCAGCGCGGCTTCCTCGACGGTCGCGGTCTCCGGGAGCACGATCGGACCCGCGGTCATCACGTCTTGAACGAGCTGTTACACGCACGCCTCCCTCGCATCGACGACGGGTGCTTGATACCCCACCGCCGGCGCTCGTATGCACTGCTCGAGCACCCGCCCGAGAGAAGGAGACGGGCAGCCGCTCCTAGGCCGCGGGGCCGTCGGCGTTGACGTGTTGCGGAGGCGTCAGGTGCGGCAGCGCGCTCTGCGACACCGTGAGCTGCGGCAGGCACTGCAGATACTGCGTGAGCTCGGCTGCGGGCTTCGGCCGACTGATGATGTTGCCCTGGATGGTGTCGCAGCCCAGCGTGCGGAGCTGCGCCCACGTGAGCCCGTCCTCGACGCCCTCGCCGACGGTCGTCAACCCGAGACTGCGGGCGAGCTCAACCGTCGACCGCACGATGACCGCATCCTTCGGATTCGTCATCATGTTGCGCACGAAGGTCTGGTCGATCTTGAGCACGTCGAGCGGCATCATCGACAGGTGCGCGAGCGACGAGTAGCCCGTGCCGAAGTCGTCGAGCGCGATCGTGACGCCGATGTCCTTGAGCGCGGCGAGCACCGCGGTGACGCGCTTCGGGTCGGCCATGATCGTCTGTTCGGTGACCTCGAGCTCGAGCAGGTCCGGCGGCACGCCGTAGTGCGAGAGGCGCTCGGCGATGCCCGAAGGGAGCTCGGGATCGTGCAAGCTGCGCATCGAGAGGTTCACGGCCGCGTGGAGTTGCCAACCGAGATCGCGCCAGAGCGCGAGCTGAGCGATCGTCGTGTCGACGAGATCGGCGGTGACGTGCCGGATCACGCCGCTGCGGTCGAGGAGCGCGAGGAATTCCACCGGGCTCAACACGCCGTGCGTCGGGTGCTCCCAGCGCAGCAGCGTCTCGACCCCGACGATCCGGCGCGTGCGAGCGTCGGCCTTGGGTTGGTAGTAGGCGACGAACTCGCCCGCTTCGAGCGCGCGGTGGAGGTCGGCGAGCAAAGGCTTGCGATTCCGCTGCTCCCAGCTCGACTCGGGGTCGTAGACCATGAAGCCGGACCGGGCGCCCTTGGCGCGATAGAGCGCGACGTCGGCGGCGCGCAGCAAACTCTCGATGTCGGCTCCGTGGGCCGGGGCGAACGCGACCCCGATGCTGACCGCGATGTCGAGCGTCACGCTCGACAACTCGAACGGCACTTCGAATTGCGCGCCGAGCCGCTCGGCCGCGGCGTTCACGATGTCCTCGTCGGCGTCGGCGAGCACGACCGCGAACTCGTCGCCCCCGAGCCGGGCCACGAGATCCCCCTTGCCGATCGCGGCGCGCACCCGTTGCGCGACGCTTTGCAGCAGCTCGTCACCGATCGAGTGACCGAGGCTGTCGTTGACCTCCTTGAAACGGTCGAGGTCGAGCAACCACAACGCGAACGGTCGCGGCGGCGCGGCGCCCTCACCGAACATCAGCGCCAGCGTGCGATACAGCTGCGCGCGGTTCGCGAGCCGCGTGAGCGGGTCGTGCAAGGCCTCGTGTGACGTCCGCACGAGTGCCGCAGCGGAGCGGTGGATCGCGATGAACGGCGCGATCAGCAACACGACGAGTACGAGCGAGTGGTTCGTCGCGGCCGCGACGAGCGGCGCCATGCTGATGAGCGCGGCGGCCGTGCCGGCCCGGAACGCGAGGTCTTCGAAGAGGAACCCGATCGCTCGGCGGCCGCGCAGGCCCCGGGCGAGGGCGTCGGCGATCCCCGGCAACAGCTGACTCACCGCGAAGTAGGTCGCACCGGCCACGATCAACGCCGCGAGATCGAAGACCCGTCCGGCCGGCGCGCGCAGCGCAGCGATGTCGAGCCGGGCGAGCACGGCGGCCGCGGCCAGGATCGACAACGCGTGCTGCGCGACGTCGAAGCCGTAACGAATTCGGGAGGTGCGGCGTTGCGCGTCGCAGATCACGACCGCGACGCTCATCGCGATGATCGCCGGCGCCGGTCCGGCCATCAACAGCAACGCGAAGGCGAAGGTCGTCGAGACCTTCAACTCGCGGTAGTCCTCGCCGCGAGGCACGCGGATGGGGATGAGCTCGCCCAACACGATCAGTGGGGCCATCACCGCCAACTGGCCGAGATGGAGCCACAGCAGCTCCTCGAGCCCGTGAAAGACCGAGATCAGAAGCGTGGGGAGTCCCACCACGCACACGAGTGCGAGGTAGAGAGAGAGCCCTTTTGAAGTCCGCGTGCCCATGGCTGATCGAGATGCGAGAAGCCGCCCCCACCCCACCCGGGTGTGCACGGCAACGTGCGAATCGCCTCAGTAGCGACGCTGCGGCGTCTTGGCGTACATCGGATGTCCCCTCGCAATCGATCTTCGTCCACCGGCTGATCGACGACCAGCAAGACTGTTATCGAGCCGGGGTGGGAGCCGGTTGAGGATGTTCTGCGGGGCACCGATACGCTCGATTTCCCGGGTTTACAAGAATCCGTTGTTCCGGTAGGTTCCCGGCCGGGATCCGTTCGCACTCAGACGTCGGGAGGTTGCCGTGTTGGAGCCTTTTTCGGTCGACTTCGTGCACTCGAACGGCGAGTCCGTGGTCCGGTTCGCCGGCGAGCTCGACCTCGGCCAGGCCGAGAAGGCGGAGCGAGCGGCGATCGAAGGGCTGGCACGGAGCGAATCCGGGCCGTTGATTCTCGACCTCAGCGGTCTACGTTTCTGCGACTCGAGCGGGATCCGGGCGCTCTTGCGCATCGATGCCGAGGCCAAGCAGGGCGGGCGCTCGATCGTGCTCCGTGCGCCCGATCCACAGCTGCAGCGGGTGCTGGACCTCGTCGGTCTCTCCGGGCACTTCACGATTCAAGACGACGGTCCGGAGGTACGGTAACATCACGTGGAGAAAACGATCTTCCGGAAGTCCGCGGTTCGGGAAGTCCGGAACAGAAGTGCGCAGGTCGCGATGAGCAAAGACGAAGAAGCGCGCACGCAGGACGACGCGCCCTCCGCAGGGCGGCGGGTCGAGATCATGCTCGACGACGAGCTCTACGACCGGGTGCGGATCAAGGCGATGCGGCAGCGCAAGTCACTGCGCTCGCTCGGCGCCGAATTGTTCGCAGCGTGGGCCGACGACGAGATCGCCTCCGGCAAACGCTGAAGTAGCTCGCGCCCGTCCGATGCCGCTGTAGGTTGCCCGCGCGTGACCGAGGCGGCAAAGACCCTTCCGGCCGAGTGGTACTTCGACGCCGCGCAGTACGAACGAGAACGGTCGAGGGTCTTCGCGAGCGAATGGCTGTGGTTCGCAACCGCCGCCGAGCTGGTGGATCCGGGAACGTACGTCGCCAAGGTCTACGCGGGTTGGCCCTTGATGGTCGTGCGTGACGCCGACGGCGTCGTGCGCGCCTTCCACAACGTGTGTCGGCACCGCGCCGGACCGCTCGTCGACGAGGGTGCCGGCGCGACTCCCAATCTCGTGTGCCGATACCACGGGTGGGCATACGCACCCGACGGCCGGCTGCGCTCGGCGCGCGACTTCGGGGAGACGCTCGATTGCGACGAGTTCGCACTCCGACCGGTGCAGGTCGCCGCGTGGCGCGGGCAGATCTTCGTGAATCTCGACCTCGCGGCCCGACCGCTGGAGGAGGATCTCGGTGAGTTCCTCGCCGAGATGCAGGCCTTCCCGCTCGAGCAGATGACGCTCGTCCGGTCGCTGCGCCACGACCTCGCGTGCAACTGGAAGACCTACGCCGACAACTACCTCGAGGGATATCACATCCCGCTCCTGCATCCGGAGCTCAATCGCCAGTTCGACGTGAAGCAATACCGCGTCGAGATCCGCGACAGGTACTGCCGGCATCACGCGCCCTCGCGCGACGGCTCGCCCACCGAAGGCCGCTGGTTGTTCCGCTGGCCGAACCTGGCGATGAACATCTACGGCGATTCGATGAACGTCGAG
>CAZLEC010000144.1:0-9130 GCA_964558245.1 uncultured Burkholderiales bacterium
CCCGCTCGACATCCGACAGATCGTCGAGGGGCTCGCCGATCACCTCGCACCCGCGACAGTACGAACGGACTACGGCGTCCTGCGGGCCGTCCTGTCGGCCGCGGTGGACGCTGACCTCCTCGCGGTCACGCCGTGCCGCGGCATCAACCTGCCCGCACCCGCTCGCAAGGAAATCCGGTTCCTGAGTGCCGACGAGCTCGAGCGACTCGCGGACGAAATGCCCGAGGCGTACCGGTCGACGGTCTATCTCGCGGGCGTGCTCGGACTGCGCTGGTCCGAGGTCGCCGGCCTTCGCATCGGGCGCATCGACTTCGCGCGCAGGAGACTCGAGATCAGCGAGACGTGCGCGGAGGTCGACGGCAAGATCGTCTTCGCCGACGTGAAGACGAGATCGTCGCGTCGCACGCTGAACGTGCCTTCGTTCGTCATGGACATGCTCGCGGAACACCTCGCCCGTGGAGACGCACCCAAGCAGGACGCGCTCGTGTTCACGGCGCCGGAGGGCGGCGCGCTACGCCGATCGACGTTCCGCACGCGCGTCTTCGACCCAGCCGTTTCGCGAGCCGAGCTCGACGGACTCACGTTCCATGGCCTGCGCCACACCGCCGTCGGCCTGCTCGTCGAAGCGGGAGCGCACATCGAAACGATCAAGCAGCGGCTCGGCCACTCTTCGATTCGCGTGACCAGCGATGTCTACGGCTCGCTGCTGCCGACCGTCGATGAGGGCGTAACCACCGCCCTCGAGCAACGTTTCGCGAAATTCTCGCGGACTAATCGCGGACTTGAGCCCGACGCAGGTAATGGACCTGAACTCTCTTAGGGCCCATGACCTGCGGCTTCACGAGTGGAGGTGATGGGACTTGAACCCACGACTTCTACGTTGCGAACGTAGCGCTCTACCGGACTGAGCTACACCCCCGGAGGGATGGCGAGTTTAGCTTCCGTCCGAGGCCGGCTCGGGAAGCGGGTCGGCGGTGCCGCCGGCGAGCGTTCTCCTCGACACTGGACGCTAACTCCCGGTCAACACACTCCGCTCATGTACGGCATCTGGTCGTACCAGGTTCCGACGTACACGTATCCGACGTGCTGGCGGAGCAACCCCGCGCACGCCGAGCTGGGCTGCGGGGTCGCGGCCGTGTTCGGCGCGTCGTACACGATCGCCGCAAAGTCGGCGGCCGGGTAGTGGAGCTCCCACGCGGGCTGCACCCAAGCGGTGTAGGGACTCATGCTGGGATCGTTGTAGGCGCCTTCGAAGGTGACGACGAGGTCGGCGTTCTTCTTGGCGGTCGACGAGAACATCCAGCCGGAAGCCGGGTTCGCGCCGAAGTTGAGCACGACCTCACCGTTGTGATGGTGCGTGTGGATGTACGACGCGAGCGCCTGGTAGTACGGCGCGTTGCTGGTTGTGGTGCCCGGAATCGTGTCCCACGAACCGTCGAGGAAGATGCCGCCGATATCGCCCGGGTAGAAGCGGTACCAGTTGTCGATACCGGCTTCGACGGTCGCCAGGCTCTGCTGGCCGTAGTTGGTCCAGACATAGCCGATCACCGACGCCTTGCCGTATCGCAGGCAGTTCTTGATCACGCTCGCCCACGAAGCAACCCGGGCGTTTCCGGCTCCTTCACCGTTGGCGACGTCGGCGATGATCAACGATCCGTCGCCCGAGCCCACCGCGTGAGAGCACGTTTGCGCCCAGTCACTCGCGTTGCCACCGTCGTAGAGGGGAATGATCTGACGGGGATGCGTGGCGCCCGCGCCTGCGGCCACCCCGGCCGATCCGACGATCGGCACCAGCGCCATGCCGAACACGGCTACCGCAACCGCGATCCACGAGAGATTCCGCCGCATTTCGGCCCCCACCCAACGAACCACGGACACTTCGCCGACCCGCCGACCGTAGCGGAGCGCCCGGTAGAGTGTCGATACTCAGGAGTAGGTCAAACGACCCGAATTTTCGACATCGCGTTGCCCCGGACCCCGGTAGCGCACCCTCAGACGAGGAGTGCAACACCCATGCCCGGCGATCGGTTGGCGCGGATCCTGGCTCTGCTCGCCGTCCACAACGACTCGCATCACAACCTCGCGCGCCTCTGCGACGTGGCTGCGGAGGCTGTCTCGATGAACGGCGCGGGATTCATGCTGATGTCGGGTGAGACGTCGCGCGGATCGCTGTGCTCCAGCAACGAAGTGAGCGCGTTGCTCGAAGACCTGCAGTTCACGCTCGGAGAAGGGCCGTGCATCGACGCGTTCAACCAAGCACAGCCCGTGCTCGAGCCGGATCTCGCCGATCCCGCTACTCCCCGATGGCTGGCATTCTCGCCTCCCGCGATCAAAGCGGGGGTCGCGGCGGTGTTCGGCTTCCCGATTCGGGTCGGCGTCGTTCGTCTGGGTTCGCTCAACCTCTACCGCGATCAACCGGGCGACCTCACGGACGATCAGCACGCCGACTCGCTCGTGATGGCCGACGTCGCGGCGCGCACCGTGATCGCGATGCAATCGGAGGCCGCGCCGGGCGCGGTCGCGCACGAGCTCGAGTCCAGCGCCGACTTTCGTTTCTCGGTGCACCAGGCGTCGGGCATGGTCTCGGCTCAACTCGGCGTAAGCGTCGGTGAAGCACTCGTCCGAATGCGGGCATACGCGTTCCGAAACAACCTGCTATTGGACGACATTGCCGATGACATCGTCGCCCGAACACTTCGTTTCGACTCCGAAAGTCAGGATTGATCATGATTGTTCGCTCTCCACTGGCGCTTCCCGGCCGGAGAGATCAATATGTGGGTGTCACACCATCGCGCGAGATACCCGACCTCACCGGTCAACCAGGCGGCGAGGCATGAGCGGGAGGACACCGATGGAGAACGAGAGTCTGCTCATCCGAACGCTCGTTGAGCTCGCCGACACGCTCACGGACCACTTCGACGTCGTCGACCTCCTCACGCTGCTCTCACATCGCTGCACCCAGGTGCTCGACGTCACCGCCGCCGGCATCATGTTGGTGTCGCCCGAGGGCGACCTGCGCGTGGTCGCCTCCTCGAGCGACGCGATGCGGCTCGTCGAGCTATTCGAGCTGCAGTCCGACGAAGGACCCTGCATCGACTGCTATCGCACAGCTGCACTGGTCACGCACGCCGATCTCGGCGACGCCATGGATACTTGGCCCAACTTCGCCCGCGTCGCGCTCGACGCAGGCTTCCGATCCGCGCACGCGCTCCCGATGCGCCTGCGAGGCTCGGTCATCGGCGCGCTGAACCTGTTCCGGTCCGAAGTCGGCAGCCTCGACAGCGCCGGCACGGTGGCGGCCCAAGCGCTCGCCGACATCGCGACCATTGCGATCCTGCAACACCGCGTGGGCACCGAGGCGCTGCAGCTCAACGAACAGCTCAACGCCGCGCTCAGCAGTCGGATCGTGATCGAACAGGCCAAGGGCGTGATCGCCGAGCGGGCCGGAGTCGCGACCGATGAGGCGTTTCGCAGGCTCCGGCAATTTGCTCGCAGCAACAATCTCCTGCTCGCCGACGTCGCCCGAGACGTGGCCAACGGCAAGATGGAGCTCGAGTCGTTCGCCGCGAAGAACACCGCGAACCCGAGTCGCGAAGCACAACACTAAGGTAACTGCAACAACCCCGGATCGGCCGCCAAATCCGCGACCGATCCGTTGGCTATGCTCACTGATTCCCAAGCAGAACTCCGTCCGGACCCCGCGGTAAATCTCGCATTGTTGCGAGCGGGAGGCGACGACGTGGAGTTCGATCGGCAGCTTGCAGACCTGCTGGGTGAGTTCGCTCGCACCCTCGGCACCGACTTCGCGATCCAGTCGATCCTCGACCACCTGGTCGCGCGGGTCGTCAGTGTGCTGCCGGTCAGCGCGGCCGGGATCACACTCGCCTCGACCGACACGGGCGCGGCGTACATCGCCGCATCCGACGCGGCGGCGTTGCGCTACGCGCAGTTGCAGATCGAAAGCCGCGAAGGTCCCGGCCTCACGGCCTTCCGAACCGGCAAGGTCGTCGCGGTGTCCGATCTCCGCACCGACGACCGCTTCCCGAACTTCGCGTCGGGCGCACAACACGAGGCACTCCTGGCGGTGTTCGCGTTTCCGCTTCGCCGGGGCGACGATCAGCTCGGCGCGCTCGAGCTGTACCGACTCGTCGCCGGCCCGCTCGAGGCCGGAGCGATGATGGCGGCGCAAACGTTGGCCGATGTCGCCGCGGCTTACCTCATCAACGCGCGTTCTGCGCCGACTGCTGCTCGATCGCACCTTGCAGCCGGGCGGCAACCATCGCGGTCGTGAGATCGCCTCGCGTCCGCTCGAGCACCGCGCGCAACGCGTCGGTTGTTCGCCGCAGGCCGCCGGTGACGCCGTCGGGATAGTCGATCGTCACGAGCAGCGAATAGATCTCGTCCATCGCGATCATCAACTCTTCCGCACGCGTCAACTCACCGGCACGGAGGCGATCGAGCAGCTGGCGGCGCAACTCGCTGGCCGCCTCGGCGAGCCCGTTGCAGTAGGCCGCGGCGTCGACACCGATGTCTTCTGGTGTCGGGAGCGCATCGTCACGCACGAGCGCCAACGTGCACCACGCCTCCGCGAGCTCTTTCTTCGCGTCGTGCAGGGGCCCGTTCGTGCGAACGTCGGGATGGCCCACGAGCGCGGCATCGGCAGTGGCAACGTGATCGCGCGCGTCGCGGGCCAAGCCCTCAGCCGCGTCATACTCGCCGCGGTGTGTCGCGCGAATGGACGCCGCGCAGGCTTGGATCGCGTGGCGCGACGCGCTGATCGTCACCTCGCGGGCGCGGTGCTTCTCTTCGAACGTCGGGCGTACGCGCTCGCCGATCGCGCCGATCTCCTCGCGCCGATTCACCCGCGACCGCTATGAAGACGCGCTGCGCCGGAGCGCGAGCTCGGGCACGCGCAGGTCCGGCATGTACCGAACCTTGTCGGCGCGTTCGGCCTGCATGCCTCTCGCCCACGCCCACAGCGACAGATACGCACCGAACAGCACGTCGACGAAGGCCTGCAACGCCCATGCCGCCGCCAAGTGCGACAGCACCGCGACGAGCAGCGTCACCAGAACCGCGCCGGTGAGCACCCGCAAGACGTCACGGCGCCGTTGCGCCGACCGCTGGGCTGCCGTCGCGAACGGAGCTCCCGCCGCCAACACCGGCAGCGCCTTCGTCCGGAGTCGCGCCGTGGACGGCAGCATTCCTCGCGACGGGATCGACGCGCGCGGCAGCGCGCGCCCGGCGTCACCGCCGGCGGAGTCGGGTGAAGCTTCGAGGTTGCCGTTCGTTCGGCCGAGCAAATCGAGCGTGTAATTGAAGTCGACGATCGAATCAGCCGTGCGCTGACTACGAGAACGTAGGAGGGGAGGTATCAACACCACCGCCCACAGCACTGCCAGAATGATCAGGACCGGCAACCTCAAGACCTCTCGACCGCCTGTGTCTCTTACGAAGGTAACCATGCGTGATGGTCGGTTGGTGGACCGTCGAACGAATGGCCTCGCATCGAGCGTTCGCCACCAGTGTTAATGGGCCGCACGCGCGCCATGCCAACCGGGGTCCGATTCGCGCGGGAATGCCCGTCGCGCGGGCAGATGATGCGAAATAATCAGAGTGTGAAGGGATCGGAGTCCGGAACCGGACGCCGCCAAGTGCCCGATCGTCCGCCCGTCTTCTCCCACAACGACAGGTCGCCGATCGTCATCGACCGATCGACCGATTTGCACATGTCGTAAATGGTGAGTGCAGCTACTGCAGCGGCGGTGAGTGCTTCCATCTCCACACCCGTGCGATCAACGGTGTCGACATTGGCCTCCACCTCTACGTAGGTGTCCTCGAGACGGAAGTTCACGAGCACCGCCCCCACCAGGAGCGGATGGCACAGCGGGAGCAGGTGCGGGGTCTGCTTGGCCGCCTGGATCCCGGCGACCCGCGCCACCGCCAGCACGTCGCCCTTGGTGATCGCGCCCGCCGCGATCCTGGAGGCGGTTTCGGCCTCCATGAAGACCCGGCAGCGGGCCACCGCTCGCCGGTGACTGGGCTCCTTGGCCGTGACATCGACCATCCGGGCCCGGCCGAGGGGATCGAGATGCGTGAATTCGGGCGCCATGGCGCTCAAGTGTACGGGGACCCGACCCACCGACGGACCGGGCGCCCCCGAGGGGCGGAAATAGCGCCCGGCGCGCCGCTCGCCCGTGCCAGGCTCCTGCCGCCTCGCCGGAGGAGCCGCCTTGAACCCTCGATCACACGAATCCTCGGCCTGGACCGCCTACCTCGACGCGGCCGGGCCCGGAACACCGGCCGACGCCGCCGCGTTCGCGGAGCAGATGTGGCATCCCGCCTACCCGCGGGCGTCGGCGTACGACGCGGCGTGGGTCCACCGGAACCTCATGGGCCCGAACGTGCTGTGGCTCACGGAGGCACTCACGGAAGTGATCGACCTCCGCCCCGGGATGCGCGTGCTCGACCTCGGCTGCGGCTCCGCGATCTCGTCGATCTTCCTCGCGCGCGAGTTCGGCGTGAACGTGTGGGCCGCCGACCTGTGGATCGAGCCGACGCAGAACTACCGACGCATCGACGAAGCGGGCGTCGGAGATCGCGTGTTCCCAATCGTTGCCGAAGCCCACGCGCTCCCGTTCGCACACGCGTACTTCGACACGCTCGTGAGCATCGACTCCTACCACTGCTACGGAACCGACGTTCGTTACCTGTCGTACGCCGCGCAGTTCGTTCGACCGGGAGGACACATCGGAATCGTCGTTCCCGCCAACGCAATCGATACCGACGACCTTCCCGACGAATTCGTCGACGCCGCGCCGTTCGGAGCCGACTACAGCACGTTCCGCAGCGAGGCTTGGTGGGCGCGCCACTGGCGACGCACCACGGGAGTCGTCGTCGAGCACGCGCAGATGCTCCCCAACGGCTTGGATCTCTGGCGGCGGCACAACCGCGCCGACGCCGCGTGGAAGGGTCTCCCCGTCGAGTCGGTCGGCGACGAGCCGTTGCTTTCGTCGCAGCACGGCGAGCACCTCGGCTTCGCGCGCGTCACAGCACGCCGCACCGAAGAGCCGACGCTCAACTTCGGTCCGGGCCGGTTCTCGTCGAGAATCGCTTAATCAGCCGCCGATTTGACTCATCGACCGGTTGGGGCGCACGAAGTCGACCTTGCCGATGTGGTGTCCGGCCCACTTGTTGCCGACCGCGCCCTCGATCGCGGCCGCGAGCCGGTCGTCGAGATCAGGCGAGTCGAGACCGTGCTCGGAGCGCATCTCGGCGCGGAGGTCGGTCTCGTCGAGCCCGAACAGGCAGGTGCGGAACTGCCCTTCGGCGGTGATGCGAACGCGATCGCAGTTCTCGCAGAACGGCTCGGTGACGCTCGGGATCACGCCGACGTCTCCCCGACCGTCTGCGTAGCGCCACCGCGCGGCCGGCTCCGCATGCGCAGCGGACACCGGCTCCAACGGGAACACCGCGCTGATGCGCTCGATGATCTCGCGGGCCGGCACCACCTGCGCTTCGGTCCACGCGCCTTGCGCGTCGAGCGGCATGAACTCGATGAAGCGCATACCGACACCGCGGTCGCGCCCGAAGCGCGCGAGGTCGACGACCTCGTCGTCGTTGACGTCGCGCATGACGACCGCGTTGACCTTGACGGGTGCGAGCCCCGCGTCGAGCGCGGCGCCGATCCCGGCAATCACCCGTTCGAGGTCGTCGCGACGCGTCAACGCGAGGAAACGGTCGCGGTGCAGCGTGTCGAGCGACACGTTGACGCGGTTCAGACCGGCCGCCGCGAGATCGTGCGCGACCTCGGCGAGCTTCACGCCGTTGGTAGTGAGCGCGAGGTCGACACCGAGCGGCGCCAGCATCTCGACCAAGCGCGTCACGTGCGCCCGCACCAGCGGCTCGCCCCCCGTGAGGCGGATCGCTTCGAACCCGTAGCGATCCACGCACACCCGGGCGACGCGGGCGATCTCCTCGTAGGTGAGCACCTCGGTGCGCGGCAACCAGGCCATCCCCTCGGCCGGCATGCAGTAGGAGCACCGGAGATTGCACCGGTCGGTGATCGAGATGCGCAGATCGCGTACCCGGCGCGAGAACGTGTCGACCAGGGGAACAGCGATGCGGCGGACGGTCACACGTCCAGGCTAGGGGCGGCGAAAATTCCGCGGGTCGTGGAAAGAAACCTGCGTGGCCCCCAGGGTCGGGTTCGCTCTAGCTCCGCGCCGGCGCAGCGACCAACTTCAGCCGACGAATCACAGCTTCCCTGGGGTGCAGTGTCGCACCAGCCCCGCGCGCCACTGCATTGATGAGCCACGCGACCACAGCCTCCCGGCTGTCGGAACGCCCGCCCGGGCGACCTCGTGGTGTAGTTGTTGTACCACCGCCCGTATGGTGTGACAAGGGCCGAACGACTCAGATGCGTCGAGATGTGTACTTCGCCACATAACGGACGAACTGCTTGTGCTCGAAGGCCCTATGCCCGATAACTGGTCCAACGGATCGCTCCTCGTGAGCGGACGGGTAGCGCTCGACGTAGAGCGCCGATCTCCCATCCCGGGCGGCAAACGGGGCAGAGATCGCAAAGTGACGTTGGGGGCCCCCTTGGGCAGGGGCCCTCAACTCGCGTGTTCATTGGTCGGCTTCGTGCTCGGCCGAGACCTGCGCGACCGACCTCGACCGCCTCCGCCGATATCGTGCCCGGGTTCCGGCCTCGCGGACCTCAGCCTCCGGCGCTTCGCCGGCACAGGCGCCGCCTCGCCCTCGTTCGGCTGGCGCGGCGCTCAGCACGTACTCAGAGCAGGAGGACGGGCACGCTCTCGCCGGCTTGGATGCCGGGGCCGTCTTCGAGGATCGCCAGACCGGTCGCGGCGGCCATGCCCGAGAGCACGTTGCTGGCCTGCACACCGGCGCGCTCGCAGACGTAACCGCCGTTCTCGTAGCGCACCATCACCCGGTCGAAGTGCAGGCGGCCGTCGGCCCGGCGGCGCAGGGGTGAAGCGGCAACCGCGACCACGGGCTCGGCCACCACGTCGGACCGGCCGGCGAGGCGGCGCAGTGCGGGCCGGGCGAGGAGCTCGAAGCTCACGCGCGACGACACCGGGTTGCCGGGCAGGCCGAACACCGGCAC
>CAZLEC010000145.1:0-9127 GCA_964558245.1 uncultured Burkholderiales bacterium
CATCGCGGGAGCCGGCCTCGACGTGCTCGAATGCGAGCCCCCGGAAGCGGGCGAACCGTTGCTCTCGATGCCGAACGTCGTCGTGTTGCCCCACATCGGGTCGGCGACGGTCGAGACGCGTGCCGCGATGCTCGACTGCGCGGTCGACAACCTCGCGACCTGCCTGCGCGGCGAGACCTGCCCGAACGCGTTGCCGCCGGTGTAACGGCTACCGGCGGTCGACGGCCCCGGCGATCACCGCGTACTCGCCGCAGGTGCGGAGATCGGCCACGAGGTCGTCGGTGCCCAGCGGGAACATGATCTCGGCCGACTCGAACCCCGTGAGCCGGCACAACGCGAGCATCGACTCGGGGAACAGCGGATGTTGGTGCGTCGGGTCGACCCAGAACGCCTTCAACGCGCGGGGCGAGTGCGGGTTGACCGTCTCGGCGATGAACACGCCTTCGGGGAGCAGCTTGACCCGCGCGATCTCGAGCAAGTCCGGGAGCCGGGTCGCCGGGAGGTGCTCGATGAACTGCGCGCTGAAGATGGCACCGAGCGATGCGTCCTCCTGCTTCATCAGGAAATCGAGCGCGTCGCCGTGGTGCACATCGGCGCCGGCTGCGCGCGACCGATCGACCATTGCCTCGTCGAGATCGACACCGCGCGCTTCGATGCCGGCCGCCGCGAGGAGACCCAGCATCTCGCCGCGCCCGCAGCCGAGGTCGACGACCGGCCCCCGGTCGGCGATCACGTCGAGGTAGACGCGCTGGCGGTCACGCACGAGGGATTCCGAGCCGCGGAAGATCTCCTCGAATCCGGCGTAGAGTGGCAACGCGCCGACGACGCCGTGGTATCCGAGACGTTTCCGACCGTTCGCGTCGGTGTACCGCACCGCGGCTTCATCGGCCACGAAGGGCATCGCCGTCATCTCGTCGTACGCGAACGTCGCCTCGGAGCTCATGCGCGACACGCGTTCATTGAGTGACACGAAACCATCGGCCGCACCCGACGCGATCGTGTTCGCCACTGCTGCTTGGGTATCGACCTCGTGCAAGCGCGCCCGCAGCTCGTCGACCGACGCTTCCAGCGCGCGGCAACGTTCCGCGAGACCCGACACATCGCGTTGGATCCGGTGGTCGACCTCTCGGAGCTGCTGGTCGGCTTCGCGCAAGACCTCGTCGGCATAGCGCAGGTGATCGTCGGTGATGGTCAGCCGCGACTCGACGTCGCGCACCTCGCGTGCCGCGGTCGTCTCGATCTCGTGCATGCGGTCGAGCAGCGCGACGTCGATCTGGAGGTTGAAGTCGCGCTCGTACTTGACCGCGCGTCCGATGAGCCGCCGGACGAGGCGGCTCATCCCTCCGAACCGGCCTTGGGCGTCCATGTCGGGGCCTTCGACCATCGCCTGCTGGATGCGCTCCTCGGGCGGGCGGGACGGGTCGAACGGGCTCATCGGCTGCTCCTCAGCTCGTGCAGGCGAGTGCGGACGAATTCGACGCTCGACCCGGCCGTGTGGTGGGCGGCGATGTGCGCCCGGGCCCGCGCGCCGAGGGCGGAGGCCGCGGCCGGGTCGGAGGCCATTGCTCGCATCGAGGTCGCGGCCGACTCGATGTCGGGTTCGGCCCAGTGCGCCGTGGGTGGGTACGGATCGCACCCGAACGGGACCGGCGTGAGCTCGTAGGGGACGAGCACGGAGGTGTCGGGGGTCATGAACTCGAGATTGCCCGAGTACGCGGTTCCGATCACCGGGCGCCCGGCGGCCATGGCTTCGGCCAGCGTGAGGCCGTAACCCTCGGCCCGGTGCAGCGACACATAGCAGTCGGCCGCGGCCATGAGGTCACGCTGGCGCGCCGCCGACTCGTAGCCGTCGCGGATCACGATGTCGGCGCGATCCTCCGCCGCGGCCACCAGCCGGGCCCACGCCAGCGGTGACGACGCGCCGTTGACGGTCTTGATCACGAGTCGGGGTCCCTCACCGACCGCGAACGCCCGGCGGAACGCGTGCACCACTGCCAGCGGGTTCTTCCGCTCGAACACGCTCGCGAAGTCGAAGCAGAACAAGAAGGTGAAGTCGTCGGTGAGGCCGACCGCGGCGCGGTCGAGGCCGGGCATCCGCTCCGGAACGGCCACCGGCGGCGGGAACACCAGCACCGGCACCGCGCACGCCGCCGCGACCGCATCCGCGGCGTGCCGGCTGTACACCCAGACCTCGTCGACGAGTGCCGCGCTACGAGCCATCCACTCGGGGAAGACGTCGACCTCCCAGGCCCAGACGCCGACGGTCGAGGTCGCGACCGGCATTCGGCCGCGCATTCGCTCGTTCAACACCGGGAACGCATCGGCGTTGACGCACGCGATCGTCGTGTCGTACGTGACCGGAGTGTCGAGGGCGTCGTCGACGTCGGCGCGCTGGCGGCTCCCCGTGGCGGTGCACGTGTGCAAGCTCACGGGCGAACCGACCCCGCTCAACACGTCGAGCACCGAGCGCGCCACGGCGCCGATCCCGTCCTCGGCGTGGAGGTAGCCGACGAGATTCACGCCCGGCGGCAGGTCGGGCGGACGGCGCCGCTCGCCCGCGACCGGCGCCGGGGCGTACTCGGGCAACACCTCGGCGTTCTCGCGCCCGTGGTCGCGCACCCAGGTGAGGAGCTCGGCGCGGTCGGGACCCGAGAGATCGTGGAATCGCGCCGCGACATCGGGCCGCTCGTCGTACAGCGTCCGGACGTAACGCGAAAGGCGCGTCTTCGAGTCGGCCGGGCCCGGCGATCCGAGCCAGCGCACGAACGCCTCGGCCTCGAGCGGATCGAACGGATCCGGAAGGGCCGAGCCGGTCGGCCGCTGCTCCTCCGCCTCCAACGCCTGCGCGTACGCCCGGCGCGACCGCGCATCGATCGGCACACCGTGGCTGGTGTAGTTGAAGCGGTAGGCATTCGACGCCGCTTCCAAGTGCCCTGCCGCAAACAGCCGGTTCGCGTAGCGGCCGCAGAGATACGCGACCGTGAACTGGTCCTCGAGCCGAATGCGTAGATCACCCGCCTGGAACTTGCTCAATACGTAGGGGCGGAGCGGGTTGAAACCGCTGTAATGGAAGAACCGCAGCGGCCCGCCATTCACCTCATAGCCGTCGGCGCCGAGTTTCAATTCGCGCTCGTAGAGATTCCAATACGCGACGTTGTAGCCCTGGTCGGAGAGCACGGTGTGATCGAAGTAGCTCGGGACGAAGTCGATCCAGCGCTGGTCGACGAACAACCCCTGCTCGAACGCGATCCGGCACTCTCGCCGCAGCCGCACCGCCCACCAGGCGAGAAACGACGCGGCCTCGCGGGACACCGCGATGAAGCCGAGGTTGAACACCCCCGCCAACCGGATCGTCTTCTCGCTCGGGACCAGGCCGTCGCGAGGGAGCGGGGTGGTCGTGTGCGGGGTGAGCACGATGGTATGCCGCCGTGCGAGCGACTCGATCCGCGCCAGCGACCCGAACACCTCGATGTCGGGATCGAGGAAGCAGACGACGTCGTCGGACTCCAACAGGTGCTGGAGGAGCCAGGGCTTCACCGCGGTCGAGAGCTCCAGGACGTCGTAGATCGCCGCCATGTGGTGGAACTCGCGCGGCTCGATGTCGAGCTCGCACGGCCGGACGATGTCGAACGGCTCGCCGGCATCGTCGACGACTTCGTCGACGTCGTCGAGCAGGAGCACCGACACCGAGGCGTCGGCGACTGATTCGTGCAGCGACTCGGCCAGCACCCGGGCGTAGGCGAGGTAGTTGCGCGCGACGACCGTGCAGAACCTCATGCGAACCCGATCGCGCACCGACCAGGCTTGAATCGATCCGGCGTCGTCATGACTCTCTTCGACAGGTCGACGGTATGCGGACGGCTTCACTTGCCACACCCTGGAACCGCAGCCCCACGACGGCAACCGTATGCGCGGCAGCATACGCGACGGCCCCCGCAACGGTGCGCCTCACTCGTCGCCGCCACGCGGATGCGCCCGCGATTTGGGGCCCGCGACATACGTGCCGTGATCAGCTCTTTCGGCCCGCCCGACCGGTTCGCCGGCCCGGGCCGCTCCGCGCTCCGGTCCCCGCTTGCGGCAGGAGCCGGCGGCGAGTCGGTACCCTCCCCCGATGTACTCGATCAAGTGCACCGAATGCGGCCAGCAGGTGCACGCACCGGTGATCCCGGCGAAGTGGCGCCATCGCACCATGACCACACCGTGCCGGTGTGACACCTACTGGGTGTTCGGGTACGACGACCACGGCAACTGCGTGGGATATCACCGCGCGGCCGCCTGAATCAGGGTCGTGGGATTGCCGGGTAGCGGACCCGGCCGCCGACCCGGGTTCACACCAGATTTGGCTCTCCCAGGCCGCTCCGCGAGCCGATGGGACTCGAGGGGATTGGACCACCACGACCGGTCCGGTCCGTCGGGAGGGTCGCAATGCTCGGCAAGAGGAGATCGTCGCAGTCGCTCGAGGAGCGATTGCGCGCCGTTCGCGAGGCGCCCACCGAGCCGGACGGCTCCGAGCCGCGCCCGGTGGACCTGTCCCCCATCGAGACCTCCCCGACCGAGACCTCCCAGATCGACTTCTCCGACCTCGAGACCTCCCCGACCGAGACCTCCCAGATCGACTTCTCCGCGTTCGAGACGTCCCAGATCGACTTCTCCGCGTTCGAGACGTCCCAGATCGACTTCTCCGCGTTCGAGACCTCCCCGTTCGGGACCTCACCGCCGGAAGCGCGCGTGGCCGAGCCGGGCCCCGTCGAGATGTCGGCGCCGGACGCCGACACCGCTCCGGCCGAGCCCGGTGCCGACATCGCGCCCGCGCGTCCGTTCGAATCGATCAGCGACTGGTTCGCCCGTGCCGAACCGGAACCGATCGCGAGCGGCGACTCGACCGAGAGCGTGCTCGAACAGGTCGCGCGGCTGCTGGGCGTCGCGACCGAAGGCGACACGTTGCTTCCGGTCGAAGGCTCCGACACCGGCGCCGCGCCGGCGCTGCGCCGCCCTTCGGCGTTCGAGTCCGCAACGCAACGCCTCTCGTTCAAAAGCGGGCGCGCCCCGCTCGACGAGCCGCCCCTCGCGTACGAGGCCGCGCGCCTCCAATCGCACGTCGCGCTCGCGCCCGCGCCCGCCGAATCGAGCTCGGCGATCGCGCAGCAGACGCGCTTCGCCGACGACATCACCATGCTCCGCGAGCCGTCGATCGCGCCCGCCGAACCCGAAGCCCCGCAACGCGTGCACGAGCAAAGGCCGGCCGTCAGTGCGCGCGAACCCGACGCGGCGCAGCTCGAGCACGACACCGAACCACTCCTGCACGCGAGCGAACCCGACGCGGCGCAACTCGAGCACGAGACCGAGACGCTCGTCAGCCCGCTCGAGACGCTCGCGAGCGACACGGAACAACGAGAACGCGAACCCGAGCCGGCCCAACTCGAGCACGAGACCGAGCCACTCGTCCGCGCACCCGAAGCGCTCGTGAGCGCGCCCGAGCCGGTCGCCGGCGAGGGCGGACGAATCGAACCCCCCGCCGAGCCGATTGCACAACCGCTCGCGGCCCACGAGGTCGAGCCGGCTGCCGTGCCCGAGCCGGAGCCGCGCCCGATGACCGCGCCCGCCGTCAACGACGGGCCCGCCTCCCGCCGGCTGGTTCGCCACCGCGGGCTCGGCCGCCGGCGCAGCACCGAGACCGAGGCGTTCAAGACCGAGGCGTTCAAGACCGAGGCGCGCCCACCCGAACCCGCGCCGGCCGCGCCCGGCCCGGTGACTGCCGGCGAAGTCCCGTGGACGCTGCCGGTCGACGGAGGCGGGCGTTTCGGCCGCATCGGCACGACGATGATCGAACGCGGGCTCATCACGAACGAGCAGCTCGACACCGCCCTCGAGGTGCAACGCACGACCGGCCGCCGAGTGGGCGAGATCCTCGTCGGGATGAGCGCGATCTCGCGGTTCGAGCTCGCGCGCGTGCTCGCCGACCACATGGGCGTCCCGTTCGTCGACCTCCGCGCCAAACCGCCCGACGCGATTCTCGCCGGCTTGTTGCCGGAGGAGGTCGCGCGCCGTTACCGCTCGCTCGTGATCGACCGCTGGAACGGCCAGCTCGTGATCGCGATGGCCAATCCGGCCGACCTCTTCGCGCTCGACGACCTGCAAATGGTCATGCGGCAACCGATCATCACCGCGATGGCGGTCGAGGAAGACCTCGTCGCCGCCATCGACCGCGTCTATCGCGTCTCCGACGTCGAGACGACGCTCGACGCGGCCGCGAGCGACTACGTGTCGACGCAGGACGACGGGATCCAGGGCCGCGTCGAGGTCGACGAGGGCCCGGTGGTCCGGCTCGTGAACGCGCTCATGGAGAAGGCGATCCGCGATCACGCATCGGACCTGCACGTCGAGCCGTGGTCGGATCGCGTCGCGATCAGGTTCCGCGTCGACGGCGTGCTCCACGACTCCTCCGACGTGCCGCTCCCGCTCATGAAGCCGCTCGTGAGCCGCCTGAAGATCATGGCGAACCTCGACATCGCGCAGAACCGGCTCGCGCAAGACGGCCGGTTCTCCCTGGCCTTGGAAGGCCGCCCGGTCGACGTGCGCGTCGTGACGGTGCCGACCGCGGCGGGCGAGTCGGTGATCCTGCGGTTGCTCGACGCGTCGCGCAACGCGCTCGACCTGTCGAGCCTGGGCCTCAACCCGGCAGAAGAGGCCCGCTTCGTGCCGCCGTTCTTCGCGTCACAAGGTGCGGCGTTCATCACCGGACCGACCGGCTCCGGCAAGACCTCGACGGTGTACACATTGCTGTCGGAAGTCAACTCCCGCTCGAAGAGCATCATCTCGGTGGAAGACCCCGTCGAGTATCGCCTCGACGGCATCAAGCAGATCCAGGCCAACCCCCGGGTCGGCCTCACCTTCGCGACCACGCTTCCGTCGATCCTGCGCGCCGACCCCGACATCGTGTTCATCGGTGAGGTGCGCGACGCGGAGACCGCGCGCATCGCAGCAGACGCGTCGATCACGGGTCACCTCGTGCTGTCGACGCTGCACGCGACCCGAGCCGCGGCGGCACCGATGCGGTTGGTCGAGATGGGCGTCGAGCCGTACCTCGTCGCGTCCGCGCTGACGCTCGTTGCCGCGCAACGCCTGGCGCGCAAGCTGTGCGAACGTTGCTCCGAGCCCGTCGACGACGCCGACCTCGAGAAGGTGCGCAAGCTCGACCTCGACGGATCGATCCTCGAAGGGGCGACGGTTCGCCGCGCCACCGGTTGCCCGGCCTGCCGGAACACGGGCTACCTCGGACGGCTGCCGATCTTCGAGATCATGCCCGTGACCGAACCCATCAGCCGGCTCATCCTCGACCGGGCTCCGCGCGCACAGATCGAGCGCCTGGCGATCGAGGAAGGCATGGAGACGATGCGCACGGCTGCACTGCGGCGCGTCGCCGCCGGAGTGCTCTCGGTCGAAGAGATGATGCGGGTCGTCTCGTAACGATCGGGCGCGAACGCGTCAGTTCGAGTAGACGCGATCGGCCGCGACGAACACCGCGGCCCGGCGCTCGACCGCCATCACCCGGTCGTACTCGTCCCAGTCGTCGTGCCGGCCGCCGGCGGCGACGAAGACCTCGCGCACGAGCAGGCGCAGGCGCTCGGCATCGAGACCGGGATGAGGGTCGTCGGGACCGAAGATGTCGACGGCGCCCTCGACCGCGACCCATTGCCAGCCGGTCTTCGCCACGATCGTGGCGTGCGGCTGCCGGCGCCAGTTGACGAGCTTGCGCGAGCGTCCTGCCGCGACCAGCGCGACCGAGGGACGGCCGGTCAACGGATGCTCGAGCGGGCCGGCGTTCACGACCGACGCCTGCGCAGTGCCATCGGGCCGGGTGGAGATCACGACGCCGAGCCCGTTGTCGGCCGTGGCGACGCGAGCGAAGTCGGAGAGATCGGTCACGGCGCAAGTCTGCCAGAGTGATCGCCGCGGACATCGAGGTCGGCGAGCACGCGCATGGCGACCCGATCGAGGTCGTCGGCGTGGGCGCGGCTCATCAGCACCGCCACACCTACCTGGGCGACGGGGTCGAACCCGACGAACGACCCGAAGCCGCTCGTTCCGCCGTTGTGCCAGTGCACTGCGCCCCGCTCGGTCGCGGAGATGTGCCAGCCGAGGCCGACCTCGAGCCGCGGACCGGCGGCGACGCGAGGCGTGTGCACGAGGCGGAGCGCGCCGGCAA
Organism: uncultured Burkholderiales bacterium; assembly: GCA_964558245.1. Classification (GTDB taxonomy): domain Bacteria; phylum Actinomycetota; class Acidimicrobiia; order IMCC26256; family PALSA-610; genus JBBQER01. The sequence goes on from CAZLEC010000145.1 coordinate 8,207, forward strand.
TCGGCGTGCGGTCCGGATGCAAGTTCGCCACGAGGTAGCGGTGGACATCGCCGATCGTCGACCACAGGCAGCCGCAGCCCGCGAGCGCGGCATTGTGCCAGTCGGGCACGACGCGGCGGGACGCATCGTGTCCCGCGACGCGGTCGGGGCCCGGATCGAAATCCTGCGTCGTCTCGCGCAGGCCGAGCGGTTCGAGCACCTCCGCGCGCGCGAGGTCGAAGAACGAGTCGCGGCTCGCAACCGCCAGCGCGCGCCCGAGCACGCCGTAGCCGAAGTTGGAATACACGTACTTCCCCCCGACGCCGGGGTGGCGTCTCGTGCACCGGGCCAACGCGCGATCGACGCTCCGATCGGTGATGCACGAGTACGGATCGCGGGGACTACGCAGCGAACGCACGACGAGCTCGCGCGGCAGCTTCGGGTATCCCGAGGTGTGCGTGGCGAGGTCGACGAGTCGCACTCGCGTCCCGGCCGCCGCCACGAGGTATGCATCGAGCCGGTCGTCGAGCGCGACCCGTCCGCCGAGACTTGCGACTGCCAGGGTCAACGCGGTGACGGTCTTCGTCACCGAGCCGATGTGAAAGGCCGAAGACGATGTCGCGTCGGAGAACCACCATCCGGTCCGTTCGCCGGCGACCGCAACGGCCGCGACGCTCCATCGGCCCGGAGCCGAAAGACCCGTGAGCCGGCCGCACAGAACCTCGGAGAGCGCAGGATCGTCGGACGCCGTCATCGCCTCCAGTGTCGCGGGCCGCGACCAGGTTGCGGGCGTTACGCCGAGGGTCGCGGCGGAACGGCCCAAACACACCGAAACCGAGCGGCGGGGGCGTCAGCCACGCCTGTTCGTGGGCGCGTTGTTGACAATCGGCCAGGTCATCGCTGGCGCGCGCGACCCCGAACTGCGGATGCTCCCAGTGCTGC
>CAZLEC010000146.1:0-9124 GCA_964558245.1 uncultured Burkholderiales bacterium
ACCGACGCGGCAACATCCCAGAACGGCACGAGCACCATCGGGATGAACCGACCCCGCTCGTGCGCGCACCACTCGTCGAGGATGAAGTCGTTCCATGCCGTCACACACGCCGCGGCGAGGTCCTTGTCGTTCGCGGCGAGCAGCGTCGAGCCCGCGAATCCGGGAAACGACGGGAAGCACATCTGCGCGTGCACGCCGTCGAGGTCCATGTCCTTGATCCGCGCCCCGACGTCGTAGCAGCCGGGCAGCATCTCGTCGAAGCGCACCGGCTCGACGCCGAAGTCCTTCGGATCCTTGCCCGCGACGGCGTTCAACCCGATGGTGGGGTACAGCCGGTCCTCGAACTTCCACATCTCACGCCCGCCGTCGACCTCCACGACGCGTGGCCCGACGCCTTCGTACTTCGCGGGTAGGCGGTCGAGCCAAACGCTCGCATGCTCGATCACGTGGTCGTCGACCGAGACGAGCTGCGCGTCGGGCGGGAGCATCAGCGATACGACGGCGGGTCGTTTCGCCGCGGTTGCGGCGCGCGGCCGGGCCGGTTGCCGATGTGCGTGTACGCCATCCCGTTCTGCAGCGCGAGCGAACGCGTCATGTCGAGCGACTCCCAGATCGCGCGAATGGTGCCCTGGATCGCGATCGGATTGCGCGCGGCAATCGAGGCGGCGATCTCGTGCGCCCGTTCGCGCAACTCGGCGCGCGGCACGACCTCGCTCACGAGGCCGAGCCGGAGCGCGGTCTCCGCCGTGATGCGCTCCTCGGTGCCCATCAACGCCCAGCGCAGCACGTCGCCGAGCGGCACCCCGCGTGCGAGCATCCCGATCGGTTCGAGCGCGGAGACGATCCCGCCGTTGGCGTGCGGGTCGAAGAAGGCCGCGTCATCCGAAGCGATGATGATGTCGGACTCGTTGAGGAAGTACTGCGCGCCGCCCGCGGCCATGCCGTGCACCGCGGCGACCACCGGCTTCCAGCACCGATGATGGGTCTTGGGCGCCAGCGTCATGCCGGGATCGAAGGTGTTCCACACGTTGTCCTTGAAGAACCAACTGGCGCCGCTCTTCACGTCGGCGCCCGTGCAGAACGCGCGGTCGCCGTTGGCCCGGAGCACCACGGCGTGCACGTCGTTGTCGTCGCGTATCGTCTGCCACGCCCACCCGACTTCGGTGGCCATCTGGTCGTTCCAGGAGTTCAACGCCTCCGGGCGATTCAGCGTGATGGTCGCGACGTGATCGTCGCCGACTTCGTACTCGATCGCCGTGCAATCCACGCTATAGAGTGTACTCAACAGTCGCGCGACCCGCCGAGGCACCGAGCTTGCACTTCGCGTTCTCCGAGGATCAGGAGCTGCTGCGGGACACGACGCGTCGCTTCCTGCGCGAGCGACATCCTGTCGCCGCGGTGCGGAAGTCGCTCGAAGAGCCCGACGCGTTCGATCGCGACGTGTGGCGCGCCGGCGCGGAGCTCGGCTGGACCGCGCTGCTCGTTCCCGACCGCGACGGCGGCGGCAGTGTCACGAATCAGCCGATCGTCGATCTCGCCGCGCTCGCGGAGGAATTCGGGCGCGAGCTGTATCCCGGTCCGGTGCTCGCGACCAACGTTGTGGCCGACCTGCTCGCGCGCGAAGGCACCGCCGCGCAGCGGGAGCGGCTCCTTCGACCGATCGCGCGCGGCGACACGACCGCGGCCTGGTGCCTCACCGCCGACGGCACGATCGAGCTCGAGGCCGTCGATGTCACGCTGACGGAGCTCGATGCCCAGGGATGCGCCCGGCTGCACGGCGTCGCGCGCTTCGTGCCCGGCGCGCACGTCGCGGATCTCCTCCTCGTCAGCGCCTGGGGCGCGTCGGGTATCTCGCTCGTCGTCGTGCCGCTGCCGGTCGAAGGGGTCGGCGTGCGCGTGATGAGCGGCATCGACCTCTCCCGTCGGATCTGTGAAGTTCGGTTCGACGAGGTCGTCGTGTCCGAATCGGCCGTCGTCGGCGCGGTGGGCGGCGCGGAGGCGGCGATCGGCCGCGCCCTGCAGCTCGCGACGGTGGTGCAGGCGGCCGAGATGGTGGGCGCGGGAGAGGCCCTGTTCGAGCGGACGGTGCAGTACGCCAAGGACCGGGAGCAGTTCGGCCGCCCGATCGGCAGCTTCCAGGCGCTGAAGCACCGGCTCGCCGACATGCTGATCGAGCTCGAGGGCGCACGGGCGGCGGCGCGCTACGCGGCGTTCGCAATGGCCGACGAGCGGGACGATCGCGGCGAAGCAGTCGCGGTGGCCGGCTCGTACGTGCGCGATGCGATCGCGCATCTCTGCGGGGAGTCGTTGCAGCTGCACGGCGGTATCGGCTTCACGTGGGAGCACGACGTGCACCTCTATCTGCGCCGGGCCAAGGCCGAGCAGGTCGCGTACGGCGAGCCGTGGTGGCATCGCGAGCGGCTGTGCGCGCTCACCGAGGCGATGGTCCCGGAGCGGGTCTGATGGACGTCGACGTCCCGAAAATTCCCGCGTCGTACGACGCGTTTCGCGCTCGCTTGCGCGCGTTCGTCGCCGACCAACGTCCGCAGCTCCGGTGGAAGCCGGGCGTCGGCTTGCGGGCACCCGACGATCCCGACGACGTCGCCGCGCTCCGGGTCTGGGTGCGGGCCCTGCACGACGCGGGCTACGTCGCCGACCGCCACGGCGCGGGAGTGGGTCTCACGGACCGTTTCGAGATCCGCGTGTTGCAGGAGGAGCTCGGCCGCAGCGGCATTCCTTCGGTGCTCGGGAACCCCCTCGTGGCCGGCGCGATCGCGCAGTACGGAACTCCCGAGCAGAAGGAGACGTACCTGCCCCGCATCGCCAACGGCGAGCACATCTGGACCCAGCTCTTCAGCGAGCCCGACGCGGGGAGCGACCTCACGTCGTTGAAGACCCGCGCCGTGCGCGACGGCGATCACTACGTCGTCAATGGGCAGAAGGTGTGGAGCACGTGGGCGCAGTTCGCCGACTACGGCTACCTGCTCGCCCGCACCGAGCCCGTTGCCGGCGCGGGCGGCATCACTGCATTCGTGCTCGACATGCACGCGCCCGGCGTCACGACCCGGCCGCTGCGGGAGATCACCGGCACGACCGACTTCAACGAGGTGTTCCTCGACGACGTCGTGGTTCCGGCCACGAACATGATCGGCGCTCCGGGTGAAGGTTGGCGGGTGGCCGGCGCGAGCCTCGTGCAGGAGCGGGGCGGCGTCGGTGCCGGCGGCAGTGGGGGAGCGATCGCGCGGCTCGTGAAGGTCGCGCGGGAGGTGCGTCGCAACGGTCGGCCGGCGATCGAGGATGCGGCAGTTCGACAGGACGTCGGGGCTTTCGTGGCGCGCTCACGCATCCAGCGCTACCTCGGCTACACCGTCGCGACGAGGGCGGCGACGTCGACTATGACCGCGTCGGACGCGCCCACCACCAAGATCTGGTACAGCGAGCTCAACCTCGAGATGAGCGAGTACGTGATGGGCCTGCAAGGACCGCGCGGCGCGCTCGTGCAGGGCGACGATCTCGCTGTCGACGACGGCTACTGGCAGGACTCGTTCCTCTACGCGCGCGCGTTGACGATCGCGGGTGGCTCCAACGAGATCATGCGCAACCTCATCGCGGAGCGCGGCCTCGGCCTCCCGCGGGAGGCCCGAGGCACGTAGTCCGCAGTCCGTAGTCTCGGGAACTTCTCTAACCCGAGACGTCTTCGAGCGGTGTCAGCGGCTTGAACAAGCCGGTGTTGCCGAGCGACGAGTCGTACGCCTGCAGCCGCCAGTTGTCGTCGGCGGAGTACTTGTTCGCGCGGATCGACGCGTACGGCCCGAGGGCGGCCGTGTTGATGTTGCCGAAGCTGTTGACGGTCGACACCCAGTTCGCATTGTTGAGGTAAGGACCCACCTTCGTCGCGATCGACTGGAACATCGACAGCATCGTGCACGCATCGCTGATCGCGCCGTTGGAGTCGTCGATCTTGCCGTTCGGCAGCTTGATGGTGTGCTCGGAGTCGGGTGCGGTCTTGCCGGTCGCCGCCTTGTAGATGTCGGCGCAGTACTTCCAACTCGTGCTGGCGTCGGTCTCCTTGGCCGTGAGCCCGCCCGCGGTGAGGATGCCCTCGTATGGGTTGGGCTTGATCGCGGCCTGCTGCACCTGCTGGGCCTGGCTCAACACGTCGGTCGTGTCTGCGAGCAACATCATGTTGGGGAACTTCTTCTTCACCACTTCCACGAACGGCTTGTTGCTCGCGAGGTCGCCCGAGAGGAACACGGCGTTGACGTGATCCGAGTTCCACCGCTCCATGAAGCTGTCGAGCTGGGCGAGCGCGGCGGTGTAGTCGCCGCTCGTGCCGATGTCGAGCAGCGCCGTGGTGCCGGTCTTGATGCCGGCCTTCTTCAGTGCGGGCACGATCGTGTCGTTCACGACCGTCGCAACCGTCGTGTCACCCATCACGGCGACGGTCTTGCCCGTGAGCATGTGCTGCTTCTGGAGCAGCTGGATCAGGATGGAGGCGGCGCGCTCGGGCACGTCGCCCGGCGTGACGATCATGCCGGCCGGCGAGCGGTCCATGATCGCCTGCGTCAAGTAGAGCGTGATCAGCACGCGGTGTTCCTGGTTCGCCACGCAGGTCTGGGCGTCACCCGAGAAGTCGACGAACGTTCCGATCACGGCGAACACGTTGTCGTCCTGCGTCAACGAGGTACACACGCTCGCGATGCCGGAGGCCGCAGTGCCGAGCGGGGAGTAGAACTTGAAGTACGGGACGATCTTGCGCCCGTTGATCCCGCCGTGCTTGTTGATGTCGTTGATGTAGATGTTGTAGTCCTGCTCCTGCTCCGCCTTGGAACGGGTCAGGTCTGTGGCGCCCGCGATCGTCGAGAAGTCGACGAGCGCGATGCCGAGCTTGATCGAGCTCGCGTCGACCCCGTTGCCGAGCGTCTTGTCTTGCGGCGCGTTGGCCGCGGTCGTGGGTGGTGTGGTGGTTGCCGACGGGCTCTTGGCCGTGCTCGTGCCGCCGGAGCCGCACGCGGCGAGCGCGACGGCCGCGACGACGCACAGCACGGCGGTCACCCGCATCCGACCCGACTCTTCCCGAACGTGAACCTTCGCCATGCGTGTTGCTCCCCTCGGTCCACGAGATGGTCGAATTTCAGAGGCGAATTTCGGAGACGCCCTTGCACTCAGGCGTGCGACTGGGCATCTCCGACGTTCTGCGTTCCCTCTGCCGCCGGGATGTCCGGATTGCAGATGTAACGAACCGGCGGAATGGTCACGTCGCAGGCGGTGAAGCTCGCGGAGACCGCTTCGGTCGGAACGAGCCGCGCGTCACCCCACGCGGACGCGTCGAACGTCCGCAGCTCGGGGCGCCCGCGGTCGGCTCTGCGGAATTCGTACTCCGAGTCGACCTGGACCAGACGCGGCCGCGTGCCGTCGTCGTCGTGGACGCGGGCGAGGTGCATGCCCGGCGCGTACTGGATGTCGTGCCCCGTGATCGGTTCGGGATCGACGAGTGCGACCTCGAGGATCGTGCGGCGGTCGGCAGTGACCCGGCAGTCGACGCGATCGTGAAATTTCTGGAGGCGGATCTCGCCGGGCTCGATCCGGAAGCCGAACGAACCGGCCAACGCCTCGGCCGCGGCGGGATTGTCGCAACGGGCCGACACGAGAAACGCGCGCGGACGCACCGCGGCGCGGGCGGTGAGGCGGGTCTGCACCAACGAGAAGGGCCCGAACTCGCTGTCGGCCGCGCGGTAGGCGAGGAAGCTCACGACCGGCGGGATCGTCGGGTTGAGCGCGGGTGGGACCATCCCCTCGATGTCGGTCGCGCGCACCTCGTACAACACCTGGAGGATCTCGACGTCGTCGATGCGTACCTCGCGATCGTCGAGCGTGACGTTGGGTGCGCCCTCGAGGAGCGAGCCGATGTCGAGCGATCCGGCGAGGGGCATCAGTCGGCTCCCACGGGAACGGGCTGCTGCGCCGGGTCCTTGAACTGGGGCATGACTTCCCGGGCGAACAGCCGCATGCTGTCGAGGATGTACTGCTGGGGGAGCACTTCCATGAAGTTGACGAAGAAGTTGATGCCGTCGTAGCCGACGGCCTCCCACTGGCGGATGGCCGCCGCGACGTCGTCGGGGGTGCCCATCGTCACGCCCTTGAACCCTTGCGCGGCGTCGCCGGGCCCGCCCTTCTCACGGCGCAGCGCGGGCAGCAGACCTTCGGAGGGGTAGGAGCGGGTGGGGAGCACTTCCTTGGCCGACAGCAACTGCGACGCCATGTAGCTGAAGATGCTCGCGACCCGCAGACCGGCCTTGCGCGCGCGGTCACCGTCTTCGGCGCACGAGAGGAAGTTGATCGTCGACACCTTGTTGTTGACGAACTCGCCCACCGGCTCGCAGCTCTCGACGCGCGCGCGGTAGCCCTTGATCTTCCGCTCCGACTCCTGGAAGCCGCCGGGCGTCAACCCGAGGCAGCCGAGGCCGCGATCGGCGGCGTCGAACTCCGTTCCCGGCGAGGTGACCGCGACCCACATCGGGGGGTGCGGCTTCTGGATCGGCTTCGGGAGCACCGCGCGCTCGGGCATCGAGAACGCGCGCCCCTGCCAGCTGAACCGCTCCTGTGTCCACATCTTCGGGATCACCCGCACGAACTCGTCCCACGTCTTCTTCGTCTCGTCGGGGTTGGCGCGGAACCCGCCGAGCTCGGTCCACGTCGCGGAGCGCCCGGTGCCCAACTCAAGGCGGCCGCCGGAGAGGATGTCGAGCGCGGCCGCCCGCTCGGCGATGCGGATCGGGCTCTGGTACTGCGGCACGCAGGCGACCACACCGTGGCCGACGCGGATGCGCTTGGTCTGCATCGCGCACGCCGTGAGGAAGAGGTCGGGCGCGGAGCAGTGGGAGTACTCCTCGAGGAAGTGGTGCTCGACCGCCCACACGTAGTCGAAGCCGAGCTCGTCGGCGAGGCGGACCTGCTCGAGGGCGTTGGCGTAGACCTGGCGCTCCGACTCCGCGGTCCACGGGCGGGGGACCGACAGCTCCATGAATACGCCGAATTCCACCGATCTGTCCCCTCGGCCGATTTGCTAATGCTCGCTAACAATATGTGCCGATTCTCGGGCCGTCAACGAAAGATTCGACCGATTCCTTATGGAGTGTTAACATTCTGGGCGATGAACGGAGTGCAGAACCCCGCCCCGACCACGGCCAAGACCAAGAAGGGCGCCCGCCGCCGGGACGCGATCGTGGCGGCCGCCGCCGAGCTGTTCCGGGAGCGCGGCTTCCGCGCGACGAGCCTCGACGACATCGGCGCGGTGGCCGGGGTGAGCGGGCCCGCGATCTACCGGTACTTCAAGAGCAAACACGACCTGCTCGCCACGCTCATCGAGGAGGCGGCCATCGCGTGGCGCGCCACGGTCGACTCCGTGCTCAACACCGACGCGCCGCCGCTCGTGACGCTCGAACGCCTCATCGACGCGGCCGTCGCGCTGCAGCTCGAGAACGGCAACCTGCGCGGCGTCTTCTACCAGGAGTTCCGCTCGCTCGACGACGACACGCGCCGGCGGCTCGCGCGCACCGACCGCGTGACGATGGCCGAGTGGGTGCATCTGCTCTGCGAAGTCCGTCCCGGCCTCACCGACGAGGAAGCGCGCGCCGCGGTGTTGATGGTCGACGGTCTGCTGCGTTCGGTGTCGGCGGTGAACACGAGCGTCGACCGCGATCGTCTGGCCCGGGTCATGAAGGACATGGCGATGGGGGGCTTGCTGGCGCTCGGAAGTCCTCGACCGGTTGCGTTGGCGTCGGCATGACGACGCGCCGCGTCGAGGCGTAGATCGGTGCCGGCCGCCGCCGTCGACGAGGAGCGGTTCCGCACCGACGCGCGCGCCTTTCTCGACGCGACGCTGCCGCGCAAGGGCGAACGCGTGCACACCGACGCCGATGGTGTGACCCGCGCCAAGGAGTATCAGCACCGGCTCGCCGATGCCGGCTTCGCGGGGATCACGTGGCCGGAGGCCTACGGCGGCCGCAGTCTTCCGGGTCGGTTCCAACGGATCTTCGACCGTGAGGCGGCCGCGTTCCAACTGCCGCCGCGCGCGCTCGAGATCGGGTTGGGCATGTGCGGCCCGACGATTCTCGAACACGCGAGCGAGGAGCAGAAGCTCGCGTTCATCCCTCCCCTGCTCCGGGGCGACCACGTGTGGTGCGAGTTGTTCAGCGAGCCCGGCGCGGGCTCCGATCTCGCCAGTGTCCAGACCCGTGCGCGACTCGACGGCGATACGTGGAGGGTCGACGGCCAGAAGGTGTGGACCTCGGGCGCGCAGCACAGCGATCTCGCGGCCTGCCTCACGCGCACCGAGCCCGACCGACCGAAGCGTGAGGGCATCACGATGTTGCTCGTCGACATGCACGCGCCGGGCGTCACCGTTCGACCGCTGCGCCAGATGACGGGCGACGCGCACTTCAGCGAGGTGTTCCTCGACGACGTGCGGGTGCCGGCGGAAAACGTGCTCGGCCGCGCGCACGACGGCTGGCGGGTGGCGCGCACGATGCTCGCGTTCGAGCGCAAGGCGCTGGGCGGGATGGGCTCAAGCGGGGGTGGTCGCGGCGGCATCACCGCGCTCGTGGCGCACGCGCGTGATCGCGGCATCGCCTCGCGTCCCGAAGTGCGCCAACAGCTCGCCGACCTGCGCATCCGGCAGATGGTGCTGCGCCATCTCGCGGGTCTGCTCGAGGCCAAGCGCAGCGCCGGGCGCAGCTCGGGCGGCGAGGCGTCGATCCTGAAGCTGGCGATGGCCCGCCTCGTGCAGGACGCGGCCGAGGCCGCGGTCGACATCGCCGGCCCCGGTGCGGTCGCGTGGGAGTCGTCGGCGCCGCGCGGATCGCAGTGGTCGGCGCAGCTCCTCAACGCGCGGTCGGCGTCGATCGGCGGGGGCACCAACGAGATCGTCCGCAACGTGATCGCCGAGAGTGTGCTCGGCCTGCCGCGCGACGTGGAGGTCGACCTCGACGTCCCGTTCCGCTCGTTGAAAGTCGGGACGCAACGTGAGTCGTGAGCCGCTGCTTCCGGGTCTGCGCGTCGTCGAGATCGGGCAGTACATCGCGGCGCCGTTCGCGGCGACGCTCTTCGCCGATCAGGGCGCCGA